>JAGVDT010000074.1 GCA_020058565.1 Minisyncoccota bacterium
CCTCACCAGGCATCAAAAGCAGGCTCTGATACAATCAGCGGCATGAAGGCGCATATCGATGCGGTAGGCATAGTGGCCAAGGACCTCCAGCAGACGCTGGATTTTTACAAACTCCTCGGCTTTGACCTGAGGCACATAGGAACTGACGGAGACCATTGGGAGGCAGCGCAGGAAAACGGCCTCAGGCTCATGATAGATACGGAAAAATTGCTAATGAGCCTGGGCCAGCCGACGGCGACTCCTGCGAGCTTTGCGACCATAGCCCTTAAATTCGATTCTCCCGCGGAGCTCGATGCGATGGTCAAGGCCGTGAAAGGCGCTGGCCATGAAATAGTATCGGAGCCGCAGGATATGTTTTGGGGCCAGCGCTATGCAACGATCAAAGATCCAAATGGCAACAAGCTCGACCTGTTTGCCTGGCTCGGAAAAGCGCCCTGATCCGATCGTACGAAAACAAAGCCGCCGCAGGTTCGTCAGTCGCTGACTGGTGCGGCTCTGCGCATAGTTTCATCACAAAGTCAGCCCCTCCCGCGGTACGGCGCTACGCTCTGATCTGGGACCCAGACATCTTTGGGCAGTTTTCCATATTGAAAGAAAACATCTATTGGCATGCCTCCGCGAGGATACCAGTAGCCGCCGATGCGAAGCCACTTCGGCTTGAGCACCTCTATGAGGCGTTTGCCGATATAGACCGTGCAGTCTTCGTGAAATGCGCCATGGCTGCGAAAAGAATAAAAAAAGAGCTTTAGGGATTTGCTTTCCACGATTTTCTTGTCAGGCACATAGTCGATAACGAGATGCGCAAAATCGGGCTGGCCGGTGACAGGGCAGATGGAAGTAAACTCCGGACACGTGAAGCGCACCAAATAATGCGCTCCGGGCTGCGGGTTGGGCACAGTTTCGAGAATCGCCTGTTCGGGAGTATCGGCTGCATGAGAAGACTTCCCGAGCTGATTCAGCGGTGTTTTTTTCATTGCGACTTTATAGCATTTTGCGATGCGGCTGCCAAAGCCGAACGGCGCTCCTCGAAAAAACGCCGACGTGCTAGGATGCGGGAATGTTGGTCGACGAAATCACGGTGCGGCTTGAAGCCGGACGCGGCGGCAAGGGTGCGGTAGCGTTTAATAAGACCCGGCTCAATCTAGGCCCTACCGGTGGGGACGGTGGACGCGGCGGCAACATATATTTTGAAGGCGTGTCAGATATCAGCGCACTGCAGTTTTATTCGGGAAAGCCCGTCTTGCGCGCGGAATCAGGCAAAGACGGCCGGGGGCAATTTTTAGACGGCAAAAGCGGGCCGGACATGATACTCAAGGTCCCGACCGGAACCACCATCACGAATATTGATACGGGTTTTACCAAGGAAATAACCAAAATCGGAGAACGGATCCTGGCCGCGGGCGGCGGCACCGGCGGCAGGGGCAATTTCAAATTTAGAGGGCCGACAAACACCTCGCCCCGGCAATCCGAGGAGGGCACGATTGGCGACGTGGCAAACTACACACTTTCGCTCAGGCTTATCGCGGATGTCGGGCTCATTGGGCTTCCCAATGCCGGCAAATCAAGCCTCCTGAACGAACTCACGCGCGCGCGCAGCAAAGTCGCCAACTACGCTTTTACCACGCTCGAACCGCACCTCGGCGCGTACCACGACCTGATCATCGCTGACATCCCCGGACTTATTGAGGGCGCTTCAGAAGGCAGGGGATTGGGATTTAAATTTCTAAAACATGTCGAACGTACGAAAATCCTATTTCACCTGGTCTGCGCCGAAAGTGATGACCCGGTGCGCGATTACGAAGTAGTCCGCAAAGAACTGGCGGCATATAACCAGGCTCTCGTAAAAAAAGACGAGAAAATATTTTTGACCAAAAGCGACTCCGTGGATGCCGATACGCTCAAAAAGCATATTGCGGCTTTTAAAAAGGCAAAGAAAACGGCTGTAGCGATTTCGATTCTCGATGAGGCAAGTCTTCAGCAGGTGCGGAGTATGCTCAATACGATCCAGGCGGCAAAAGGCACGGCGTAGCAGACTGCATATCGCCCGCGCATAAGAATTGCGGTGATATACTGGAGCCAATGAGACGTCGCAAGCATGCGAAGTTGCTCAGCTTCAGCGCACACACCTTGTTTTTGTTTGCGCTCATCGCAGGCGTCTTTTTTGCTGCGGGAGTATTTTTTGAGAGACTTGCCGACCGGGTATTTGCGCCTGATTCCAACCTGTCAAAGTCTGAAAGCGCCAAAGACGAAAATAACCTGCCGATATCGGCATCGTACCCCTCTCCGCGGCTCACCTTTGTCTTTACGTTATACAAGCTGGCCGGAGAAGACGCGTGCGTTTTTTCCATGACCGACAACAAAGGCGAGGCAATAGATGTCTCGCGGCTTCTGGGCATTGAAAAGATTCCCTGCACGCTAAACGACGGCAAGCTGGAGGGCGGTTTCAAAGACTGGCTTGACGACAGTGTCTTTACCATCGATGCGGGGAGGGGACGCCTCCTGGAAGTGGACGCAGCGACTCAGACAACCCTCCGGATATAAATGGTATAATCACCCTATGATGCACGAACAGTTACTGTGGGGTCCTATGCTTACCGGTCCGTTTGTGCCGCTTTTCCTGCTGCTTGCTCTGTGGACGGTATTTTGGAAGGGGCTCGCGCTTTGGCACAGCGCCCAAAGAGGGAAGTCAGTGTGGTTTGTCGCGCTGTTGCTCCTCAATACCGCTGGTATTCTGGAGATCATCTACCTTTTTGCCGTAGAAAAGTTGAAATTCGGGCAGCTCTTCGAATCTAAAGCGCAGAGACTGTGATGCGTTTTATCTAAACGTCACGTACGATGGCGGCGTGAGAAGCGACTTGTTTGTCAGCCATGAGTGGCAGTGCCAGCCAACACTTTCATAGCTGGAGCCGACAATTGCCCCGGACGTCAGGTCCTTGGGGATAACCAACGGGAGCTGCGACAGCGATGTCAGAACGGTCTTCACGCCGACTGATTTGCCTTCTTCCCATTGGTACAGATACTGGCCGTCATATACGAATAGATTGGACTCCGATTGGCCTGGAGAAACGGTGCGGAATTCTCCACGCATTTTTCCACCGTACAGGTAGATCACGCTCATCGTCTGGCCTTCTGCGGTGACGCTGCTGTAATCGCACTGGTAGCTTCCTGTCTGGGTGAGCAAGCTCTTGTACGAAGGCTGGGGATTCGGCACACCTTTCGTTTCCGGTGACTTTACGGGAGCCTTTGGCTCCGGAGCTTTAGCGGTAGGGGTTGGCGATGTGGAGGTGGCGGTTTCTGGTTCGGCAGCAGACGGCGCTGACGAAGAAAAAAACCAAACGCTCAGTGCAAGCGCCGCGAGAACTGCTACTGCCAATACAAGGCCTTTGTTCATATCCGATCATCTGATACACACACGATTCTTGCGAACGCAAGACTGGTAATACTCTAGAAAAGGTCGACTGTAGCGGCGCGTCTGATATACGCTCAAATGATGCTTTGATCGGTGCTGCGCCATGGTAGGAATTCTAGCATTGTTTCCTGACGCAAGCATGTGCCAGGGCGAGGAGAGCGCCGGCACAGGGAAAAGAACGGTGTCAGTCGTGTGCGCCCGCATTGCTCGTCGAGGAAGCCGCATCAAAACCGGGGGTCTGCGTACCCGTCGCGCGAGCGCCCACAGGCAGCGCTCTGGCGGCAGTCATTGATGAATCGGTGGGCGCCGCATAGTGCCAGAACAACACACTCAGAGATGACAGCAAGAAAAGCGCTATCGCAGCTACCCAGTATGGTGTTGTGGAAGCAGAAGACGTGTCCATAGTTTGTTCGTCATATCGACATCACATTGTCCGATAGTAGCGGTGAGTTTTCTGTGAACGCCGCCACTCCTCTCAGGGACGGGTTCCGGCCAACGGCTGAACTCCTGATACAATGTCTCAGATGATCGATGCCGCGCAAATGTGGCTTTCGCAGTTTGAATCGGAGTTACGCTCTCCGCTTTTTCCGTACCACGTTGCGGGCGCGATAATTGTAGTAGGCATTTTCGTATCGATCATTTGGTGGATTGCCCGTCTCTCAGAAAGGCGCAATTTCACGGAAATGCTCACCCGTCTCAGCAACATGACGCTCAAGCTGAAGGATGCCGAACATTTCGGACACTTCGGCTCGTTTAGCTGGGACAGAGATCAGAGAAAAACGTTTTGGTCAGACGAAATGTTTGCGTTGTTTGATATGGTGCCCGGCCAGAAACCCCCGAGCATTGAGAAGGTGATCTCGATGATACTCATGGAGGACAGGGAAAAGTCGACACAAGAGATCCGGCAGGCGCTGGCGATTGCCGGAAAATTCTCCGTCTCGTTCCGCGTGCTCGGAGCGGGGCAGATCATCAGGTATCTGCGTCTCGACGGCAAAAATGTACTTGGGCCGGACAAACAATCCCAGACGTTTGAGGGAGTGGCGCACGACATAACGCGTGAAGTCGAGGTGGAGCGCGCCAAGACAGAATTTGTTTCGCTCGCATCTCACCAGCTCAAAACTCCGCTCACTGCCATCGGCTGGCTCTCAGAGGCTTTGCTTTCCGGCGATAAAGGGCCGTTGAACGATGAACAAAAGAAATACATCGAAAATATTCACGTCACCGATCGCCAAATGATGGAAATGGTCAACGACCTTTTGAATGTTTCCCGTATAGAACTGGGTACGCTGCAGCTTAGGCCCGAAGAGATCGACGTCGGGGCATTCGCGCACAGCGTCGTCGATGAGCAGAAGAAAACCGCCGAAGACAAAGGAATCGCGCTCAAGCTGGATTTCGAAGACAACCTTCCGCACATGAAAGTCGACAGAAATCTTATGCGTATGATCTTTCAGAACCTTCTTTCAAATGCGATCAAATACACTCCTCCCAAGGGTTCCGTAACCATGTCTTTGAGCCGCGGCTCCGGCATGTCGAGTACTGTGTTTGTGAGCGTGGCGGATACGGGGATAGGCATACCCAAGGACGAGCAGCCGCAGATATTCTCCAAACTGCATCGAGCAAAGAACGCCCAACAGA
>JAGVDT010000032.1 GCA_020058565.1 Minisyncoccota bacterium
TACACAGCCAGCTGGCCCTGGAGGTAGTGAACCAATACGACCTCACGCGCTTCTTCCCTTTCGATCCGCTTTTTGTGGTGCTCGGCGCTTTGATCATAGAGTTTCTGGCGGGCATCATGGTGCTCTTCGGCGTGGCGCTGCGTTGGACGCTATTGTTTCTTGCCTTCTGGCTCACGCTTTCTCTTCTGTATTTTCAAGAACTTATCTGGCCTCATGGAATACTCTTTGGCCTCGCCATGTCGCTGTTTCTGCATGGCTACGACCGGTATTCGCTGGAGGGCTATTTCTTCAAGCGCAAGGGGCAGGAGCCAGTGTTTTAGACTCTGCGGCGAACGAAAAGCATAAGCACGATCAGAAACGCAAACAGCGAAAGCGCCATCATCGGGTACGTGATGTAGCCGAACTCTATAAAAGTGATCTTTGCGCAGCTGGGACCGCTCTGCGAGCACGGTAGCGTGCCTTCGGGAAACATTTGCATCATGTGATGGTACGCGGCAAACACGATACCTATGGCACTGAGCCATATCGAGTACAGCGCTGCGGACGCGACCAGGCCAGGCCGCACAGCGGCAAGCCCGAAAATGACTACCTGGGGGTACAAGAAAACGCGCTGCCACCAGCACAAAAAACACGGCTCAATGCCGAGGACTTCAGAATAGTACAGCGTGATCGCGACTCCCAGAGCTGAGAGCAGCAATCCAAACTGTATTCCCCACCGCTCAAAGGGTGCGATGATTTCACCCAAATCCGGATATTTTGGTGATAAGAAATATATGGCCAGAAAACCCGCAGTCACGACCTGCATCGCGATCGTACCGAGCGCGAGTATATAATTGAGCGTTTCGACGGACATACCGGAAGAGTAAAGTATCAAGTCTCAGGTATCAAGTATCTAAACAGATACTTGTTCAATACTTTACTGGACGTTGGTAATTTCAGTCGATGTAGCGGCAGTCGGCATCACGGAGAATTCGGTTGGTTGTCCGTCTACGGTGCAGCCGCTAAAAGCCGCCCATTCTTCGAGCGTGTGTTCGCCGCTCATTTGCGCGCCGTCCGGCCTTATCCAGGTGGGGTATGTGCTGATCTTTTTGTCGATGCAGATCTGTGTCTGGCCTCGCTGATCAGGCGTGGAGCACTCGACGTAGGGCAAAAGCTTTGCCGAGGAGCCAAAAAGGCCCTTTGTGCGCTGACAATGAGGGCACCAGAACGCGCCGTAGAAAACCGTGCCTTGGTCTTTGATGCACTGAGCGAGTTTATCGTGCCGACCCGGACTGGCGGACACGAAAAAGCTCGACCCTAGCGCTAATACGATGACTGCTATGATAATCCCCCAGAAAATGAGTACGCCTTTTTTCATGATGAAATCCAATGTATCATAGGACAACCATATGGTCTACGAAGACGTAAAAGAGCTTTTCGTGAGCGCAAAAGAAAATGTCCAAAACCCAAACGCGCCTTTCATTTTGAAAGTCGTTCAGCCTGCCCTCATAGGCCTCATGGATGGCTCGGTCTCAACACTGGCCCCCATCTTTGCCGCAGCGTATGCCACCGGCTCGCCGCATATAGCATTTCTCATAGGCCTTTCGGCCTCAACCGGCGCGGGCATCAGCATGGCTTTTGCCGAAGCCCTATCCGACACCGGCGAAGAAACCGGCCGCGGGACGCCACTGATGCGCGGCATCATCGTCGGCGTCATGACCTTTGTCGGCGGTTTTCTTCACACGCTGCCGTTTTTGCTTTCGCATCTCGACGCCGCACTCTATCTTGCCTACATCGTCGTCGGCGTAGAACTCATAGCGATCGCCTACATCCGCCGCCATTTCTTCAAAATGAGTTTCTGGCTCTCGATAGTACAGGTTGTTGTCGGCGGCGCACTCGTCTTGGGCGCAGGTCTTTTGATCGGCAGCGCGTAGTCCGAAGGGGGTAACCCAAAGGGGCACCCTTTTGTACCAAGGCCGGGCCTTGGTATGTAAAAAGTCGGAGCAGCACTAACAGCTCCGACATTTCCCAAAGGGTGCCCCTTTGGGACGACCTTCGTGGAGATAGCGCACTTTGCACCGTTCACATACCAAGGCCGGGCCTTGGTATGTGAACGGTACGGGTTTGACGCGGTGCACAATCGCCGATACCCTGCGTGCGGAACAGCTCCAAAACGAAGGTGCATACATGTCTAAAGATTTTGAATCTGGCAGTGACAAGATTCGACTTGGGCCGCGTGAAAAGAAGGCAGCCCTGCGATTAGTTGCCACACTGGGCGTAGGCGGCCTTGAATTGGGTGTGCGGACGGCTGTCACTATCGCTGCAGCCCTGGATAACGCTCGACGTGTCGGTTTCGCAATAAGACTGATCGGCAGTGACGGACGTCAGTATGCGTATGACCTCTCCGACCCAAAACTTGCTCACGAACTTGATAAAAGAGGAGTACGCACTGGAAAATCCGTGAATCTTATCGAGAACTTGGCACCGTCACCGGCTCCGACACCAAAGCCCAGACTCAGACGGATTAAATAGGCCTGTGCTCAATTGAAAATCCGACCAGCCTTGCTCGAGACTGGTCGGATTTTTTTGAGATAATCGAGTCGCTAGCGGACAGATACTTCCGCAGATTTGTTTGTGCGGCATTTGTTGCACTTGCAGCCGGCGGGTTTGATGAATTCGTCGAAATATTCTTCGCCATAGTCAAAAGTCAGCTCTTCTCCCGTCTCGATGTCGCGGATAGCGCTGATGAGAATCTTGCCGTCCACGATGTCGCTTTCGCAGTTAGGGTCGCATGAATGATTGATGTAGCGCGCAATGTTCGAACGGGGGGAGCCGTCGATGGTCCAGTCGTCGTCTATTTCAAAAAGGTACTTGGTGGTCAGCTCGTCGGCTTCTTTCGTCGTGATCTTCCTGCCAGTGTATTCGGCGACAAACTCGCCAGACTTAAAGGCCTGGCGCGCAAAAAGCCCCATCCCCCGCCCAGCGGTGCGCCCTATTCTGAACTTTTTAAGCAATTCTGACATCCGGCGAAGTATACCCCCACACCAACTTTTTCAAAAGTTGGTGTGGGGGTATACTTCCGGGCATGGATCCCGTTAGAAATAGAGGATGCGCA
>JAGVDT010000105.1 GCA_020058565.1 Minisyncoccota bacterium
GATGCGGCAGCCAAAGAGCCAGTCAAAGTGCAGTTTTAAAAGACAAAAGCGCGGCTACGTAGAAGCCGCGCTCCGCGGTGCTCGAGGAGGTCAGAGCCATGTTGCCCAAACTATTGCGGCGACTTTGTCGGCGATGAGGGTCTTTCGGACTTCCCATGCCGGCCTTTGACGGATAAATTGAGGCCGTGTTCGTCGTACGCTTCCGTTCATACGCAAGAGCTCCTGCGCCACTTTCTGAGGCGTACACGCTGATGGCCAGAGTGCTGCTTCGGGGTGCGAGTTGGTAAACAACACACGGCCTGACCTCGGTTCTCCTTGTATGATGGTGAACCCAACGAAGACTCTCTCAGGTGTCATCGCTCTTCTCAGCGCGCCCGCGATGCCGTCTTCGCTTGAGCGGATTCGCAATAATTCCGACTCGGGTAGATCTCTGACGTGCATGTTGTCCTCCTGTCTCATTTGTGCTCGCAAAATCCTATAGCGCGCGCTCACGAAGTCAATGCTGTGCAATCTTTGAATAAAAAAGAGGGGTCCCATTAAGGCCCCTCCGCTAGTCTCTGACGCCCCTATTTTTTCTTTTCGATGTTTTTTGGCTCGGCCTTTGGCTGCGCTCGCGGGAGGCAGCCTCCCGGTCGCGGACGGTGAAAACCATGTGCGCCTATAACAAGATGTTTTTGACTGGTCGGATCTTTTGGGTCCTTTACCTCTACGAGACACCGGTCAAAATAATCTTTGCCGCCTTCGCCTACGCCCACGTTGTCAGTGCGTTTGTAGAAATACCCGTCTGGTGGAATTCCGAGTTCCGCAGCTGCTCGCAGTAATGCTTTCGGATTTTTCTTTAGCTCCACGACATTTGCTGCAATATTTTGTATGCCCTTATAGACAGCAGCATCCCGAGCCGTCGGAATTTTCTCCGGCTCTGACGTCCAGGAAAACTGTCGTCGCTCGTACACCGTAACGCACAACGAATACGAATACTTTCCTGAAACCGTCCTAAGCGCCGTGACGAGTCCCACGGCGAGTTTGCCTTGGTAGGGTTCTCCGCGCGCTTCATGCCAGACGTTTTTTTCAAGGCAATTCCGCTCTCGCTGGAGATAGCCATCGCTTTGGAAATACCAAATGATCGCGATGAAACCGAAAAGAACGATGAGTGACAGTGCCAGACTGACACGATTGACGAACCCTTTGAAAGTCACTGGTGCCTCCTTGAGTAATCGTCGCAGCAACTATACCTGGTTTCAGTAAATAAATCATGAATTCGCGACGAGTCGTTTTCGGGAGGATATTTGTTTTTTGAGCGTATTTAGTATGATGTAGCCATGGCCTCTCTATACACACACGAAAGCCAAAACATCCGCAAGACGTGGTTTCTAATGGGGACGTTTTTGATAGTGGTCATCCTCATCGGCTGGGTGGCTTCGCAGTACTTCGGCAATTCCTCCATTCTCTACATTGCGGTCGCTTTTAGCCTCATCTCCAACATCGGCGCGTTCTGGTTTTCGGACAAGATCGCCGTGGCTTCCATGGGCGCAACGCCTGCTGATGAAACGCAGTACCGCGAACTCCATCGCATCGTCGAAAACCTCTCGATCACCGCGGGGCTCCCGAAACCGCGCGTCTATATAATAGAAGACCCGGCCCCGAACGCTTTTGCCACGGGCCGAGACAAAAAGCACGCGCTGATAGGGGTTACTACTGGCCTTCTCAATATGCTTGATAGAAACGAGCTAGAAGGAGTGATCGCACACGAGCTTTCTCATATCGGCAATAGGGATATATTGGTTATGACCGTTGCGGTGGTGTTGGTCGGCTTCGTGTCGGTGTTGGCCGATATCGCTCTTCGCATGAGCATGTTTGGCGGCGACAATCGCGACAAAAACCTGGGGCCGCTCATGCTCGTGGCCTTTGTCGCCGGCATCATACTCGCGCCTATAGCGGCCCAGCTGATACAGCTTGCTATTTCACGCAAAAGGGAATTTCTGGCGGACGCTGACGGCGCGCTTTTGACCCGGTATCCGGACGGCCTCGCGAGCGCGCTCGGGAAAATTGCCTCGTATGCAGATCCCATGCATCGTGCCTCGGCAACTACCGCGCACCTTTTCATCTCCAACCCTTTTGGAGCCCAGCAGGCCGGCAAATTCTTCGCTAAGCTTTTCTCTTCGCATCCGCCGGTGGAGGAGCGCATTTCTGCGCTCACCGGCATGAAAGCCGGCGTGCGCGCGTAAAAAATGAACGTTTCGCATTCAAGCGAGTACTGGGACAAAACTCCCGAAGAAGCAATGCACTCGCTTCATGCGCGCGTTGAGGGCTTGTCGGATGTGGATGCTCGTGAACGTTTGGCGAAGTACGGAAAAAATTCCCTCCCGAAGGATTCCGGGCTCGGATGGTTTCGCATCCTGGTCGAGCAATTCAAAAGCCCGCTTCTTTTGGTCCTTTTGGCTGCCGGACTCCTGACACTTTTCCTCAAAGAATGGGGAGACAGCGCCATCATCCTCGGCGCTGTAGTGGTAAACGCATTTCTCGGGCTCTATCAGGAACTTAAGGCCGAAAATACGCTTGCGCTTCTCGAGACGCTCGTGAAAGACACTTCTCGGGTGATGCGCGGCGGAGTCCTAAAAGAAGTTGACTCGTCCGAAATCGTCCCGGGGGACATAGTGCATCTGCAAAGCGGCCGGTCAATCCCGGCCGACGGGCGCGTGTTGTCGGAAAATGATCTGCACACCGATGAATCCGCGCTTACCGGCGAGTCCCTACCGATACAGAAAAAAACCAACGAGCTTCCCGCCACGACCGTTCTTGCCGACCGAGTAAATATGGTCTTTGCCGGCACGCAAGTGGTCCAGGGGACGGGCGTGCTGCTCGTGAGCGCAACTGGCGTAGCCACGGAATTCGGCAAAATCGCAAACCTTATCAAGCAGGCAGATCGCGAGGAGACGCCGCTCCAAAAAGCGCTTTCAGCATTTACGGTGCGTGCGGGCATCATTCTCGGCATACTCGCCTTTGTGCTTTTCGGCATCGGCCTTCAGCACGGGATTCCTTTGTATGAGATGTTTCTCATTTCTGTGGCCACTGCCGTTTCGGCCGTGCCGGAAGGCCTCCCGATCGCTCTCACGGTTATTCTGGCTGTCGGCGTTGAGCGCCTCGCTCGACGCAAAGGCGTGGTCCGGAAACTTCTGGCGGCAGAAACTTTGGGGAGCACCACGCTGATACTTACCGATAAAACTGGCACGCTCACAGAGGCTCGTCTCGAGCTCGTAGACATCGTCCCGCATCGCGCCGCAGATGAAAAAAGGCAAGCAGCAGAAAAACGCATGCTCGAGTATGCGGTCGCGCACTCGGACGTGGTCATCGAAAACCCGGAAAATCCCCCGCACGAATGGAAAATCTCCGGCTCTCCCGTCGAATCCACGCTGGTTCGGGAGGGCGCTCGCCTGGGTGTCCACCAAGCTAACTTGCACAAAGAATTCAGCGTCTCCGAACGGCTGCCGTTTAATTCAACCAACAAATTCGCGGCGAGTATCGTCGAGGGCAGGGAAGAGCGCACACTGATAGTTTTTGGCGCACCGGAAATCGTGCTCTCGATGTCGAGCATGTCCGATCATCATCGCTCTGAAGTCGTCAGGGAAGTCGAGCTGCGTGCAGAAAGGGGTGAGCGAGTTCTGGCCATCGCGATCAAAGACGCGCCAAAAATTGCGACGGTGGCGAGCCATGCCGGGAAGAAGGACTCCGAGTTTTTGGGTCTCATCGCCTTTAGAGACCGGATCCGGCCGACCGCGCAAAAAGCTATAGAGCGGATTGCTGCAGCCGGAGTGCGCACAGTGATCGTAACCGGCGACCACGCAGGGACCGCAAAGACAGTCGCCAGGGAACTTGGCTTTGAGCTAAGAGAGGATTCGGTGCTCCTCGGAAGCCAAATAGAAGCGCTCGATGACGAAGCGCTTCAGAAGCGCCTTCTCAACGTCAAAGTGATCGCCCGCACGACTCCTGAACAAAAGCTTCGCATTGCGCGCCTGTACAAGTCGCTCGGGCAGGTTGTGGCGATGACCGGCGACGGCGTAAACGACGCGCCAGCGCTTCGTGAAGCCAACATCGGAGTTGCCGTTGGTTCGGGCACCGACGTCGCCAAATCCAGCGCGGATCTTGTGCTTTTGGACAATAACTTCGAGACGATTGTTTCCGCAATCGAAGAGGGGAGAATCGTCCTGCAAAACATCCGAAAAGTCATTGTCTACATGCTTTCGAATTCCTTTGACGAACTTTTTCTTATCGGAGGCTCGCTCCTTATGGGTCTTGCGCTCCCTTTGAGCGCGACGCAGATACTCTGGGTCAATCTTTTCGCCGACAGTTTCCCCGCTGTGGCGCTGGCGTTCGAATCCCACAAGGCCGATATCGGTAAGCGGCCATCGCGAACAGACGGGCATCTCTTTGACCGTGAAATGCAGTTTTTGATTCTGGTGGTCGGGACCATCACGAGCGTCGCTTTGCTCGCGATGTATGTGGCGCTTCTAAAACTCGGATTTGATCCTGCGACCGTACGGACGTTTATTTTCGCCTCTTTCGGACTCTACACGCTCTTCCTCGTATTTTCCGTGCGCAGTCTCCACGCAAGTATTTTTTCGTACGGACTGTTGTCTAACCGCTACCTCGTCGGGGGTTCGCTGGTCGGCGTCGCCATGATGGCTGCCGCCGTATACGTCCCGGCCCTGCAGGATTTGTTTGGTACCGTTGCGCTATCGGGACCGTGGATTGCCGGTGTCGTCGCATTTGGTACTGCTGCCATAGTGCTGCGCGAAGCCAGCAAATGGCTTTTCCGCCGCGGCTACATGCAGAAATAGCAGCTGGCAAAAAATAGTTTCGCGGCGCGTGCACTCCCATAACTTGTTGGCTGTATTATTCTAACTTTTCTTAATTGTTAAATTGTTAAGGTTGCATACATATTTCGGGACGAAAATGTTACGAAACCGGCAAAAAATATAAGCAGGCGTTCCCCCATGCTCTCTAGCTGCGCTCGCTTTCCCACTTCTCCTCTTATCCTCTCTGGCCTCATTTCATAGTCTCTATCCATTCTGCATACTCCCTCCATCTCTCACTCCGCATCTTCTCCACGCTTTCACTCCACGCCCTCACTCCATATCTTTTCCGCACCCCAACAAATATTCGCCGGGCATACTTGCCGCTGCACACCTACCGATATATCGGTAGGCCACCGACAAACCTACCGATTTATCGGTATATAACCCATCAGCTCAGTCATTCACTCAGTCATTCACTCCGCCGTCTCCTCAGTCGTTCACTCTTTCGTCCGCTCAGTCATCTCACTGCCGTCTGCTCAGCCATTCGCCCGTCCGTCTGGTTATTCGCCTGGTCGTCGGCTCGGTCATTCGCTCGCCCGTCGGTCTGGTCGTTCGTTACCTGCGCCGCTCCACCTCATGAGAATCAAAAAACGAAAATACCAAACCTACCGATATATCGCTATATTGCCAAGACACCTACCGATATATCGGTATATTGTGTATCGGCATATTGCGTGCCGAGATCTGACGACACTCGCTCTCTGCTTCAAAGGTATGTCAGCGTTTTCGTACCATGAGTCGATTCACGCTGTACGTTATCCATGGTTATCCATGAATTTCCAGCGACCGGGTCCGACTTTAGGCGGCATGCGGAACTGAAGGAGCTTTTCGATCATTCGTACTATCGCGGGATCCTCGCCTGTGCCTATCATTTGCTGTATCGGCTCATACAAACCGTTCAGGAGCTTTCGGTGCAGGCGTTTGGAGGTCGAGGTACTGACTTTGAGCGTCTTGTCGATTCGATAATACGTATGGCCTCTCTCGAGCATAATGACGATCGCCAAACGTTTGGCCAGCATGATCTTTTCTGTTTGGGTGAGCAGGGCTCCCAGCACGGCTTCGCGCTTTGTGGTGCGGCTGGCAGTCAGTGCGCGCACGAGATTCGCGTGGATATTTCCGGCCACCTTTTTCTTCATGGGCCTGCCGGAGACATGTGTCATAGGCGGCCAATATACCGATATATCGCTATATTGCCAAGGCACCTACCGATATATCGGTAGGGGGTCGCGGTGAGGGCTGTTTTCAAGGCTGACCCAGTCCTGTTTTCAAGGTTTGCCTTGTATCGTATACTGCGCCCTTATACGGAGGGTTCGCATAGTGGTCTAGTGCACACGCTTGGAAAGCGTGCGTGGGGCAACCCACCGAGAGTTCGAATCTCTCACCCTCCGCCGATGTCCAAGAGCAAGCATGCTTGCGATTGGAGACAGCTGCGAGAGAGTGAGAGATTCGAAGGCGAGCGCGGGGTACCC
>JAGVDT010000011.1 GCA_020058565.1 Minisyncoccota bacterium
GTCCTCTGCGATTCGCCGATACCCACCCTCACTCCAAGGTTTGGGAAAGTAGACGAACGGTACACCGAGCTTGTCGGCACGTTTGCGCACACCGCCATGCTCGTAGTTGGAAACAACGGCAACAACATCGGCGTCGAGCACTCTTTCTTGCGCTCGGAGCACCAAGTTCTCGAATCCGGATCCGCCGCCTTCGGGGGATCCTGATGCAAAGATAAGCAATTTTGGCTTCTGCATTGTTCTCCATCCTTCCGTTTGCAGTCCGGCGTTACTTTAACGGGGCTGTTAAACTAAAGCAAACAAAATTTTTCATGCGGCTGGCTTGAGGGACGGTATGCTCAAATAGCCCTTGTGTGCTCTTATTTTCGTTCCAACAGCATCTCGAATATCGCGCAAAAAATACCTATCGTTGCTTTTTAATCTCCGCGATTTTCTCCGCGCGGAATCTTTTGAATTCCTCTTGCAGCAGTTCAAGATCGTCGTCGGAAAGGTCTTCGATATCAATGAGCGCGTTGCGCGCCGGATCGATCGACTTGATAAGTTCGTCGAGCTTGAGATGGATGGCCTTCGCATCGCGGTTTTGCGTGTTCTGAATAAGAAACACCATGAGAAAGGTGAGGACGGTCGTCACCGTGTTGATAAGGAGCTGCCACGTGGTAGAGAAACCCAGAAACGGGCCGCTCACAGCCCAGATACCTATGAGAAGCAGTGCGATGCCGAATGCCCACGGCGTACCCATTTTCTCGCTCGCCGTGTGAGCAACCTTGCGGAACATCTCGTGCATACCGGCAGTATACGCCTTTTTCTGCTAGTCTAGGGGGATGCGCACAGTGTCTGAAATATACGAACACTACCGCATCCCGCCATGGTTGCAGATGCATCAACTACGAGTTGCCGCGGTGGGGAAGACGGTGGCAGAAAGGATCGAAGGAACGGACACATCAGCAGTCGTTCTGTGCTGCCTGTTCCACGACATGGGGAATATCTTGAAATTCGACCTCCGGTCGTCCGCGCCACTTGCATCGATGATTCCGGATGGCGAACGAGCGTATTGGATCAACGTGCAGAAGGAGTATGAGGCAGCGTACGGGAGCAACGAACATCGTGCCACAGAGGCAATTGCGCGGGAAATAGGACTGCCTCCGGTTGTGCTGTCGCTCATACGGGATATGGGGTTTTCAAAAGCGGCATCGATCCTGCAAGGCAGCAGACTGGAACTATTTGCCGTCGAGTACGCGGACCAGCGCGTGGGCCCCATGGGAGTTCTCTCGCTCGAAGACCGCCTGAGCGATGGTAACCGCCGGTATGCAGGGAGGTACGGGCAGGCAACGACTGAAGAACAGGTACCGTACAAGGAAAATGTCGAAGCGTTGTATTGCATCGAGGATCGCCTTATGGAACTGGCACAGATGGTGCCGAAAGCAATCAATGATGTATCGATAGCGCCTACCATCAACGAGCTGCAATCGTTCCGGATTTAGAGCTTGCTCAGTTCTTTCAGATCGTGGTCGGGGAGATACAAGATGAGGATGCCGATTGCGATGCCACCGAGCGCGGTGAGGATATGGCTACCGCTGAAAAACCACATATCAACTGCATCGAGCGTGTACCAAATCCCGCGCCAAATAAGCACAAGTCCAACGACAATGGAGAGGTTCCTCGCAAGGTATTTGAGCGGGTGCCTTTCGAATTCGGTGGACACTTCAAAATGGTAACATGCATTATGTGTAGTCGAGTGTATTTATCCACAGAAAGTACTCGACCAATTGCTGTCGCTTGTCCATACTTAGATCATGACTCTGACAAAAGAAAAGTTATCAACTGCATATACTACAGAAAAAATGTCTTCGACAGACATCGGACTCAAATATGGTTGTTCTGCACACAAAGTAAATTACTGGTTGCAGAAGTATGGCATTCCCAAACGTTCCATTTCAGATGCAGTGTACGCGAAGTACAATCCAAACGGCGATCCGTTTCTTTTCCAGAAGCCGCGTACCCACAAAGAGACATTTCTTTTTGGATTAGGTTTAGGACTTTACTGGGGAGAGGGCACCAAAAAAAGTCCTGATGCCGTCCGTCTTGGAAATTCTGATCCTGCCCTTGTGAAGGCTTTCTTGAATTTTCTCGTTCGTTGTTATGGAGTGCACGACAAAAAATTTCGATTCGCCCTCCAGGTGTTTGACGATATGTCCCCCCATAAAACATTGGATTTCTGGTGCAATTCGCTCGGAGTATCAAAAAACCAGTTTAGTAAAATCATCATTACCCCATCGCGCGGGACAGGGACATATCGCGAAAAGACCAAATATGGGGTCGTGACCGTCTATATATGCAACAAGAAATTACGAAACATGATGATAGCAGAGGTTGAAAAACTCCAAAAAAAAAGTATGCTTACGAAGCTCTTTCAAAAGCCGACGTAGCTCAGTTGGTAGAGCACGTCCTTGGTGGAACGATCTTCTGCCCATCAGCATGGCAACATGCCGATGAATCCCGAATAACGGTCAATCTCCGCGAGGACAAGACCGTGGCCCTACAGCTCAGCTCGGGCCCGAACGACTGACAAGGGTGACCACAAGAATTTTCTTTGGGTCTAAGATACAGTCTAGCCCTCTCGTATATTTGAAGGAGAGGTGGAAGCGAAGGACGAGGTCTCCGGTTCAATCCCGGACGTCGGCTCACGGATTGAAAAAAGATGATTTTCGCGTAGGATTACGAAACGCCGCCTTAGCTCAGTTGGTAGAGCAGCGTCTTCGTAAGACGAAGGTCCCGAGTTCGACTCTCGGAGGCGGCTCAAGATGCAAAAAGGAGATATCGAAAAGAGAATAGACGAGATCGAACGTGCTATGCTGGCGCCCGATTTTTGGGTTGATTCGCAAAAGGCGCAGGCGGTCATGAAGGAGTATCAGGACCTGAAAGTCGCTCTTGCGGGAGCTGCGGGGTACGACAAAGGCGACGCGATCGTTTCGATCATCTCTGGCGCGGGAGGCGATGACGCAGAAGATTTTTCCCGCATGCTTTTTTCGATGTACCAGAAATACGCGGCATCGAAGGGATGGAAAACAGGGCTCATTGATTCGAACGAAAACTCGATGGGCGGATTTCGATCGGTCGCATTCGAG
>JAGVDT010000010.1 GCA_020058565.1 Minisyncoccota bacterium
AGCGATTTGAATCACACGTGGAGATTATTGCGCAAAAAAAGATTCCGCTCGCTCAGATGTTTGAAGAGCTTTTGGAGAAGATGTTTTACGAAGTCTTTCGATACACCGTGCCGCTCACTTTTTTCGCTAGACACCTGCTCAGTAAAATGACTACTGTGGCACAAAACGATCCTCTGACTGGCAAACTCGAACTCGCGCTCGAACACAACGTCACCACCGAAATGGGGCTCTCCCTTGCCGAGATTTCCAAACTTTTGCCGGAGGGCGCAACCGCAGAGCAGATAAAGCAGCGGCTGGATGCCAGAGATCTCCCTGCGGAATTTCTCGAGGCGTGGGACGAATTTATCCGTACAAACGGTTTTCGAGGACCCGAAGAAATCGATGTCGGCTCCCCGCGCTATAGCGACGACCCAACCCTTTTGATCAATCTGCTGATATCTACCAAAAAAGGCGGCGAAGACGCGCGAGAAACTTTCGAGGCACGTGGCCGCGAGCGACGCAGAGCGTACGACGCCTTGCATCAAAAGATTTCTGCGCGCGACCCAAAACTCGCAGTGCAGTTTGCCAGAGACTTTGCGTTTTTTGAAATGTTTGGCGGCTATCGAGAGACGCATAAAAAATACCTCGTCTACATAGTGGGCATCATGCGCGCAAAGATAGTAGAGATCGGCAAAGAGCTCGTGCTTGAAGACCGGCTTGATCGCGTAGAACAAGTCTTTGATCTATCTATCGATCAGATAGACGCTTCGCGTGTCGATGAGAGAATGGACTTGCGCAAACTTGCACAGGAAAATACCGTGTTTCTGAAAAAGCTCGCTCGCGTGCAAAATCCGCCCACGCTCATAGATTCGCGTGGCTTTATCCCTCGGCCTCCTAAGCCTCCTCTCAAAAAAGACGAGGTGGCCGGCGAGGGCGTATCTGTCGGTGTAGTGCGCGGCAAAATCAAAGTGCTTCAGAGGCCCGACGAAAAGCCGCTACTCAAAGGCGAGATCCTCGTAGCGCGCGCCACCGACCCGGGCTGGACGCCGCTTTTCGTAAACGCGGGCGGGATAATCCTCGAGATCGGCGGCTCGCTCCAGCACGGAGCGCTGGTAGCCCGGGAATACGGCATACCCTGCGTGACCGGAATCGAACATGCCACCACGCTGTGGCGTGATGGCATGCTAGTCGAAGTGGATGGTTCCCTCGGAATCATCCGCACTCTATAAGCTTTGTAATTTCACCACGCCCCACCAAGGCGGTGCATAAGTGCAGGGCGAGTACGCCCAGCCCTAAGCTCGCGATTTTCAGTAAACGCTACTGAGCGGTAAAAGTCGAAGAGACCGGTGCCCCCTGCGTGGAGGTCACGAGCATATCACCTCCGTGTAGAGAGAATTGTTTGTCGCCGTCGTCGATAAATATGACGACTTCGTACGTCTTGCCCGCCTCGGTGTTACGCAAAAGACCAATGGTTACGTTTTTCTCGCTCGCGTTCAGCCATTTTGCGCCCGGATACCAGCCACGCGTGTCCCGTACCGCAATCCAAGAAGGCCTTTTGATGTTGACTTCGCTAACCACGACGGTGTTTCCTGCGGCCTGATCTTCTACCGTAACATTTTCTCCTGAAGCCGGCGTCGTTGGGGCCTCAGCAGCAGCAGGACTCGGCGAAGGCATGGCGACCGGCATCCCCGGAGGGGCGGCTACGGTCGTTTCCGTGGAGGCGTCGGCGACTTCGGCCATTTCGTCGGTCGATGTGGCTGTGCTGCCGCCGATGACTCCGGCTCGATCGCGCGCGATGAGCCAGCCTCCCCCGATAATCACCATCAGTGCGACAATCCCCGCTATAATCCAGTTCGTTGTTGTTTTTGTTCCATCCATACCCGGTACTACAATTTTAAATAATTACTACTGCCGATAAAGCCACTAAAAGATTGCACGCCGGCTAAAGTGCAACTTGTATTGAGAGTGTGCATACATCCACGCCCAAGGCAATGCGAGATTGTCCTACCGGGCATAACCCCAATGATGTTTATTGCTTCTAATACCTGAAGTGTACACTGCAAAAAATACCGTCAATGGCGAGGTTTTCCCCAGGCCTCAATGAGCAGTTTGCCAACCGATCATTGAGAAAATAATTTGGCAGGCAACTTAGGAAATCGCGTGCTCTAGCTCCGCCCTGGGTATGGCGCCCACCCTGAGGATATTGAGAACACCCGCCGAGACATCGACTACCGTAGAAGGCGAGCGCAGCGGCAGTTCACCGGAATCTACAACCAAATCTATTTTATGCGCGTTGCTATCCAGCTGAACGAGGATCTCATCCACCTTCAGCCTGGTCGACAGACCTGCTATGTTGGCGCTCGTGGCAGTAAAGGGCTTGCCGAGCGTACGGGCGACTTCAATACAAAAAGAATTATCAGGAATCCTGACACCGATGGTTTTCATGCCGCGCGCGATGCCGCCTTCGACACCCGACTTCTTTTTTAATACGAGCGTGAGCGCGCCGGGCAAGAATTTCTCTGCTAATTTGCGCGCCAGATCATTGACCTCGGCGTATTCTTCCACCATCTGCATGTTTGCGAAGACCGCGTGCATGGCTTTCGCGGCATCGCGGCCTTTAATTTCATAGACCCTATCTACCGCACCGTCAGAAAAAGCATCCGCCCCAAGACCATAGAGCGTGTCGGTCGGGTACAAAATAACCCCACCCGAACGAAGTACCCCGGCAGCTTTTATTGTTGCCAGCCCCTCGTTACCCTCCCGCGCAATTTCGAGTATCTCCATCTGCGTATCCTACTAGATATCCGCAAGCAAACCATACAAATGTCACATATAAGTAACAGGTGTTACTTATATGCGATATTTGGTTCTGCATTGAAAAGTAAGCAAAAACTGGGTATAGTCTTTCCATTGCGCGATTAGCTCAGTGGTAGAGCGACCCCTTGACGTGGGGTAGGCCGGGGGTTCAATCCCCTCATCGCGCACCAA
>JAGVDT010000042.1 GCA_020058565.1 Minisyncoccota bacterium
AATACAATGCCGATGCCACCTGAAACTCCTACTCCTAGGAGTACAGAAAGTAGTGACACCTGTGTGGCAAGGAGCCCAGTTGAAGTGACGGCAAAGCAAATCAGCCAACCGAGGGCGATACCCACGATACCCCCGATTGCAGTCAAAGCCACGGATTCCGCAAGGAATTGCGCACTAATGTCAGCGCCGGTAGCCCCAATGGCTTTGCGCAGGCCAATTTCCCGCGTGCGTTCAGTCACGGTGGTAAGCATCATGTTCATAATCCCGATACCGCCAACCAGAAGTGATATACCGGCGATTGACGCGAGAAACATAGTGAACGTGGTAATAACAGAAGAAAGCGTTCCCAGAATGTCTTGTTGTGAAAGTATTGAGAAATCTGCTTCTTCGACGTCATGTGCAATCATCAATTTCTCTGTGATAGTTGTCTGGAGCTCAGTCATTCGATCTTTGTCGGCTACATTTACGGCAATAGACGAAAGGCTGTCCGAACCGGAAAGAATTTTCTGCATTGTGCTCAGTGGTACTATCACCATGTCGTCCGGTCCCGAAAATCCGAAGCCGCCTTTCTCCGCCAGTACTCCAATAACTTTAAAAGAAGTGCCGTTGATGCGAATGGTATGTCCCAGCGGAGAATCATCGGGGAACAAGTCTGAGGCTACGGTAGCGCCAAGCACCGCTTGCCTGCCGATGTTGCGGGCGTTTTCGTCGCTAAAAAAATTTCCGTCAGCAATCTCCAGATTATGCACTTCAGCATAGACCTCCGAGCCCCCGGTTACGCTCGTGTTGGTGTTGTTGCCAGTGTCAGACGTTACCTGAAATCTGCGCGTTATCTCGGGGGAGACTAATGCAACTCCATCGGTGTTGCGAATAAGCTCCACGTCGTCGTTTGTTAGAGTTTCTGCCGAACCTCGGCCTGAAGAAACTATGCCTCTACCGGGCTGAACGACTCCCGGCAGTATGGTGAGCAGGTTTGACCCAAGTCCTTCGATAGACGACTGAATGGATTGCTGGGCGCCTTGCCCGATGGATAGCATCACGATCACCGACATAATGCCGATGACGATTCCCAGCATCGTAAGTCCGCTACGCGTCTTGTTGGCTGAGAGGGAAGTATATGTTTCTTGGAGAAGATCATTAAATCTCATATCAAAATGTAATTAAGAATCCAAAATGACGCTATTTTACGTTTTAGTTCGTCATTTATATTTTTGGCTTTTACACTTTTCATAGTAGCAATGCTATGCATTTGCAACGATCATGCCATCACGTATCGTAATAATTCGGTCAGCGTGCTCTGCAACATCTCGTTCATGCGTGATGAGAATTATTGTCCGTTTAAGTTCGCGATTAAGTCTCTGGAAAGTGGCAAGGACGATTTCACCGGTTTTGGAGTCAAGGTTTCCCGTAGGTTCGTCGGCCAAGAGTATCGCGGGGTCGTTTACGAGCGCGCGAGCGATAGCCACACGCTGAATCTGCCCTCCGGAGAGCTGGTTAGAGTAATGACTGTAGAATTTTTCCTCAAGTCCAGCGGCGGCCAGGGCGTTTCGGGCGCGCACGTCGCGTTCATGCACATCAATGTTCATATCATATACAAGCGGGAGCATAGCATTTCTAAGGACCGTTGTTCTTGGTAGGAGGTTAAACGCCTGAAAAACAAAGCCAATCCTCTCGCTGCGGATTTTTGCGAGTTCGTCGTCAGAGAGCGATGATACGTCCTCGCCATCCAGTATGTATTGTCCGGATGTCGGTGTATCGAGACAGCCCAGTATATGCATCAGGGTCGATTTGCCCGAACCGCTTGGCCCCATAATCGCGACGAATTCCCCCTCTGCGATGGTAAAAGACACTCCTTTCAGCGCCTGGAATGCGGTCTCCCCGCTTCCATAGGTCTTTGTGATGTTTGTAACCTGGATCATCGAGCGATGCGGACCGCGCCACTTCCGCCCTGGCGAGCACCGGGATTTCCGAAAAGACTCGGGGCTTGCTGAATTTGCGTAGTGCCGTTCGATTGCCTGACCACAATCTGCATACCCTCCGTAAGTCCTGATAGTATTTGCGTAACGGTGTCGTCGGAAAGACCAGTTTCTATTGGTATTTGTTTAGGCACTCTTTCCGTGACAACCTCAGTGGATCTTCCCGGGGTCGCTTGAAACGGGGGATCAAAGGCCAAAACATAGCGCTGACCGTTTTGCGATTTTATAGCAGAAGCGGGGATGACGAGTCCGCTTGCGCTCCCTATCTCGATGTCGGCATTTACGGTCATGCCGGGCTTTACACGGGCATCGCGAGTCGTAAAATCGATTTTGACATTGTACGAAACGACCCCTTGAGAAACGGTGCCGAGAGTATCCACTGACGCCACCGATCCGTCGATCGAGAGATCGTCAATTGCGTCAAATGTAAGTCGCGCTTTTTGTCTTATTTTTACCTTGGCGGCATCTACTTCGTTAAGCGCGAGTTCCGCTATTTGGCTAGCAGTGATAATAGTCGCCGCGCTGGTGCCTGAAGATGCCTGGTCACCTTTTTTTACATCGACTTTCGCGATAGTGCCGGCAAACGGAGCACGAATGGTGTAATCAGCGAGCGCGTTCTGAGCATCGAGAAGAGCGTTCTGGGCCTTGGTCACGTTGAGCTGCGCTGACTGCACGTCAAGCTTGTC
>JAGVDT010000110.1 GCA_020058565.1 Minisyncoccota bacterium
CTGTATGGTCGCTCGCGTCCTCGGTCCGACGACGCCATACCCATTCGACACTGCGGTGCCGGAACAAATCTGCATGTGTTTGCACTGAAATTGTTTGACCGCTGCTTCAGTGAGTACACCGAAAAAGCCCGTGTTGTTCCCTGCTGCGAGGTGGCCTTGAGATATCAGAAAGTTTTGGAGCTGTGTGACGTCGGCGCCGCGGGAGTTGCGGGAGAGGTTTCGAGTAATCCGCCAGCTGGCGGACGGGCAATCGTTTGCGGATGATGCGATCGTTTGTGAGTTTTGTATTGTTTGGATCTGTGCGATCAGTGCTGCTACCTGTGCCTGGAGTTCTTGGAGAGTGGCTTGCCCTGAGCTTGCTTGCGCCGAGCTTGTCGAAGTGGCCCCTCGAGCTATTCCTGGGTAAACGACAAGATTTGCGAATGGGATTGCAAGCGCTATCAAGCCTACAACAAATATCTTCTTCACCTGCCTATGATCACACATCTGTCAGCATTCCACCAATCCTGTGGGGAAAACACAAAGATAGGGCGCACGCTTGCGCGTGCGCCCTAATTTTGTGATCTGGCGATCATTTCTTAACCGGCACAACCGGTGCGCATTCAAATCCCCGCCGCCAATTCCCCTTTGCTTTCTTAACCCCGCGAGGATCGATGACACATGGTCCGGACTTGTACGTGACCGATGATCCTGGTCCTGTCCACATAAACTGCATCCAGCCCAGCCAGAGCAGGACAAGCGTTACCGCTACGGCCCCGCACGACACGACGGCGGCCCAGAAAAGAAACTGGCCAAGCCCGTACGCGAGCAGCAGCAGCCAGAGCCACAGCAGTGCTTTTACATTCTCCATTAACGACTCCTGTACGTTAACAGCCTGGATCTGCTCCAGGGCACCACTATGCCACAGGAATTATTGCGGCAATATGAAATAGCATCCTGATGCGGATGCTTTTTCATGTTAATTTAAATATCACTTACGAGATGCGATTATCTCTTCCTGCACATTGCGAGGCACGACCGCGTAGTGTGAAAACTCGAGGTTCGGGACGCCGCGGCCTTCGGTCAGAGACCTGAGCTGTGTCGTGAAGCCGAACATTTCTGAGAGCGGGACTTTTGCGGTGACCACACGAGCTTGGCCGCGTTCGCCCATTGCTTCGACGGCGCCTCGTTTGGAGTTGATCATGCCAGTTACATCACCCATGAACTTTTCCGGTGTTACGACTTCGAGTTTCATGATCGGCTCGAGAATGACTGGCTTAGCTTTTTGCGCTGCTTCTTGGAAAGCGTTCATCGCGGCGAGCTTGAAAGCGATTTCTGAAGAGTCCACGTCGTGGTACGAACCGTCGTAGAGGTCTACGGAGACGTCTACTACCGGGAATCCTGCCAATACGCCCCTGTCCATCGCTTCGACAAGACCTTTTTTGACCGGCTGGATGTATTCCTGCGGGATAACGCCGCCTTTGATGTTGTTGATGAATTCGAAGTGATCTTCGCGATCGACATTGTTCTTGATTTTCTCACCTTCGACGAGAGGCTCAAGCGGCTTGATGCGGATTTTGACGTGACCGTACTGACCACGACCACCCGTCTGCTTGATGTGTTTATATTCCACATCCGCGGTGCCCTGAATGGTTTCGCGATACGCTACCTGGGGCTTGCCGGTCGTGGCTTCAACACCGAATTCACGCTTCATGCGATCGACAATGATTTCTAGGTGCAATTCACCCATACCGGAGATGATGGTCTCCCCTGTTTCTGGATCAGACTTGATGCGGAACGTCGGGTCTTCGTCGGAAAGGCGTGAAAGTGCGATGCCCATTTTCTCCTGGTCGGCCTTGGTCTTTGGCTCGATGCGCATCGATACCACAGGTGCTGGGAAAACAATCGATTCGAGCGCTATCGGATGGTCTGCGGTGCAGACGGTGTTGCCGATTTTGACTTCTTTCATACCGACGAACGCAGCGATTTCACCGGCATAGACGGTCTTTACGTCTTCGCGTTTGTCAGCCTGGAGGCGGACCATGCGGCCGATGCGTTCTTTTTTGTTGTTGGCAGAGTTGTAGACCGTCTCGCCTGCAGAGATCGAACCGCTATACACACGGAAGAACGTGAGCGCGCCTACGAATGGATCCACCTGAAGCTTGAAGACGAGCGCAGCAAAAGGACCGTCGTCTGTGGCGGGGCGGGTTTCTTCTGCGCCGGTGTCGGTGTTAATGCCTTTTGCGGCCGGAAGATCGAGAGGAGACGGAAGGTAGTCGACGACAGCATCGAGAACGCGCTGAACGCCTTTGTTTTTCAAAGACGAACCCGTGAGCACTGGGAAAATCTTGTTGGTGACTACCGCCGCGCGAAGTTGCTTTTTGAGCGCAGCAAGATCAGGCACTTTACCTTCGAGGAAGTCGTTCATCATTTTTTCGTCGGTCTCGACGATTTTCTCAACAATCTCATCATGATATTTCTTAGCGTCAGCCATGTTCGCCTCTGGTATATCGTAAGCAGAAACGTTTTTGCCCATTTCGCCTTCGAATTTGTAGGCCTTCATTTCCAAGACATCGATAACGCCTTCGAAATCTGCCTCTGCTCCTATCGGAATCTGGAGGCGCACAGCTTTAGTAGAAAGTCGCTCGAGAATAGAGGCGTAGGACTTTTCAAACGACGCGCCGGTGCGATCGAGTTTGTTGATGTAGCAGATGCGTGGCACCTCGGCTTCTTCTGCATAGCGCCAGTTGGTCTCGGACTGCGGCTCTACGCCCGCAACGCCGTCGAAAACGACGACGGCACCGTCGAGTACACGCATGGAGCGCTTAACTTCAGAGGTAAAGTCGATGTGCCCAGGGGTGTCGATGATGTTGAAGCGGTGTTTGTAGGAAGTGTCGGCACCCATATAGGTCGGGTTCCAGAAACAGGTGATGGCCGCAGCGGTAATGGTGATGCCACGTTCGCGCTCTTGTTCCATCCAGTCGGTCACCGTGTTGCCTTCGTGGACTTCGCCTATTTTGTGGCTCTCCCCTGTGTAGTAGAGGATACGCTCAGACGTGGTGGTTTTACCCGCGTCGACGTGGGCGACGATACCGAAATTTCGAACTCTTTCGAGTGGATAGTCTCTAGACATATTGATGATTGTTTAAAAAAATATCCGCCGACTGGCGGAGCCCTCAGGCGTTCGAATAATGTACCGTAAATTAGCTAAAAAGCAACTGTCCGAAACCTATTTTACCTTGGGGTTTAATCTCAAGGTGAAATAGGCTAAGACTTGGAATTGCAGAAATCCTTAAGCCATTTTAGTCGGCGAAGAAGCTCTTGTTGAAACTCTCTCGGTCCATGATTTGCCTTAATGGTCTGACTAAATGGTTGTATTTGTTTCTCCAATATGCCTCGCCCATTGAAAATATCTTTTATTTCTTCGAGACCTTCGTCTGACGAGTAACGCTCATGAAGGACTTCGGCAAGCTGGCTAAGCATATTTCGGGCATTTGAGGGCATACGATTGATTACGAGCCGTCCTCGCAGGGAACGCTCATTATCTGCCTCATCCCAAAACATAGACACTCTCTCAGTATCGTAGATCGCATGCGACTGTCCGGAAGAACTATGGTGAATATTATTTGAGGAATGATCAGGATCATTAAATATCAGACTCAGTAATTCCGGCCCGACGCTGTACTTAAGCGACTCGGGCATCTGCGATTCGGGAACATGATAGCTCAGGAATCCGTATTTTGGAGTGTAGACAACCGGTGAAAGCGGCAAATAGTCTTTAAGTAATTCGTATGCGGCCCATTGTCCATGATCGCTGGAATAGAAACGCTGCCCATCATGCGATTCAAATATCTTTCTTCCTACGCCGGGCATTGTCCCTTCAGCTTTTCCGACCATTTTCAGTTCTAGACCGCTCAAATATGCGGGTATGAAGCGTGATCCGCTGAAGTCACCTCGCATCTGCCCCCGAACCTTTTTGAGATCTTTTTCAAAGTCGTCATTTTTACCTATTCGAGCCGGGAATTTCTCCATGTCGATAATGGTAGCCCGGCCTGCAAAATACGCAAAAAACTTTCAGGCTTAACCTCACAGACGATGAAAAATTGAAGCGCAACTTATTGATGGTCAGTCTGTCTAGTGCTAGCATGCGTGTCGCGAGAGAAAGCGAGGTAGGAAATGATGACGACCGAAATGGATCGCCAAATGATCAGCGAGATTCATTCGTTGTTCGTAGCACGATTCGGCCACAGCTTGAACGGAGAAGTTCTGGAAGTCGAACTTGTGGAACATCTGATCGCGAGAGCGCGCGCAACCGGCGATGCGGCGAGGGCGCTTATAGATTCCATGGTAGGGAAAAAGGTGCTAACGCGAAATGGCGCCAAACTGCACTTTTCCGGGAGACTTTCGGTCGAGTAGACGACCTTCGGCGCGGCGCTTTTGGCGACCGCGCCTTCTTTTGTCGCCCGGCGGCGTATTCTTTTCAGCACGATCGCGTCACTTCGTCACATCGCCTAGAAACTTGTGTAGTATGACGCGACAGTCTGCGAGCACATGCTGCGCACTTCTTGATCCACAAAGAGTTCGCAGAAAGCTTTTGCTTGTCGATCTGAATGGAAATAGGACACGAAATCTTTGACGGCGCCGATTACACAGTTCGTAATTTCCTCTTTGGTCTCCCCCATCATGCAAATCGCGTGCGTCTTTGGTCCATCTGAAACAGAGCGACCCGATGCGTCGCGACCAAGACTCTGATTGCAGGTCGCCATAAAAGCACCCGCATCGCGGCACCATTTGAACGTCTGCGCGAAATCGCCACCGTTTATTTTGAGCATATATGAAGTCTGCATCAGGTAGCAGGTGTTCTTGTATTTATCCGGAGACTCGTCGCAGGGAAATTGCGGGCGCTTTGGGTCGAGATATTTGGTCGTATGGTTGAGCCCGTCTACTATCACGTTTTCCATGAAAACCCCGCCCGCGCACGACTGTTGTTCCCAGTCGCCGGTAACCGAGTCGCAGTATTTGAGCGATTGGTACAGTTCGTTGTCCGTGATAGCCATGAGGCCGTGACCGAGCCCATGCACACAATTGAAATAGTCGAAGCTGTAGCGGCCATCCTCGTTAAGCTTCTTGCAAACGGCGTCTATCTTTTGTGGGATATTCGCGCGGCCGATCCTGCCGATAAATGTTTCGAGTACGCCATGGTAGTACCCTGACCAGCAGTAGCTGTCCCCTGCTTTGTAAGCATCGCTTACTTCGGTGAATTTTTGCGCGGCAGCGCGACCTATCACATGCGTGAGCGGATGGCACTGGCTTTGGACGTAGTCGCTTTGCTCGTATCGTTCTTTCAAGTCCGCAAAGGCGGTGGGGATTCCGGCCTCTTTGACAATGCGCGCATATAGTTCGTCAAAGCAGGAAAAATCCGCAGCGCTTGCGCCCTCAGTACAGAATTTTGAATATTCGGCTGCAGTGGCAGTGCTTTTGCTAACTACGCCTGAAACGGCGCCCTTCACCGCCTCCGCAGCTTTTCCAAGAATGCCTGTGGAGGTAGGAGCCGCCGGCGGACGCACTTCAAGGTCCATCGCGGCGCGAGCTTCGTCTGGGGTGAACTCACTGGAAACAGTAGTAGTCGAACTGCTCTCTGACAAAAACAAAAAGGACATCCCCGCAAGGAGCCCAAGCCCGACTATCGAGAGCGCGAATGTTTTCTTTAGATCGAACATATCTTTCGATGAACCGTACTAGAAAAATCCAAAAAAGAAAAGTCCGCGCGACGAACAATTGCGGCGTTTGGCAATCAACGGTATAGTCTACCGGTCTCCAACTCCAGAAGGAACAGTTCGATGCCGAAGTGCATCAATAATCCCGAAACCACGTGTCCGACACCCGTCGGGAAGGAGAAATGCCCGTATCGAAGCAGGTGCGATTGGCTAAAGGAAAAAGCTCAGCAGAAGATGATTGAGATCGAATTTCGGTCATTTTTTACGAGCCAGTATCCGGTGCCACACGATATTTCGATGAGTAGGAGAAATTTACGGCTCTAGAGAGCTGAACATCGGCGCCCGCGGAACACTCCTCGGGCGCTATCTTTTTGAGAAAATACTACAAAACGTCTGAAGTGGTGGTTGCGTGTATATCTGCAGAAGTACTTGAAGCCATTTTCGTCATGTAGAAGTTCGTTTTGTCGGTGATTTGGATAGGGCCGACGGTATGGTTTGGCAGAAATTCTTGGCACACGGCCGCCTGACATTCCTGGAATCGCGTACCTATAGCCTGCAGCCAATACGCTCCCGCTGCCACATCGGTTAGCGGGAATTTTCCGGTCCCCTCACCGGTATCGAGACCTAACTCTCCTATAAACTGCCCGGAGCCAGGACGAGCGTTGGCGCTGTTTTGGAGGTAGAGCCGCACGTTGTTGTTGGCACGCGCATCTTTACTCTTGACGGTGACAGGCATCAAGGTGATCACATCGAAAGTAAACGCGGCAATCGGCGAGGTGATTTCCAGAAAATCTCCCTCCCCTCCGGCTGCATTAATACCTAGTGTAAATGTACTTTCATTGAAACCCTCCGAATTCCAAACCATGACTTTTGCCTCATACACTCCCGCAGCGTACGCATGCGAAATCGTTTTGAAAACGCCGCTTCTTGTTAAACCCGAATCAGTCGCGCCGTCCGCCCAGTCGATAGTGTAGTGAAATATGCCGCCGTCTTGGGTGGTGATGCGCAGCGCATAGTCGTGTTTTTCTTTCGCGAGAAGCACGAAGTCTTGGATCTCAATACCATTAGGCAGCTGCGGCCCAAAGGAAATAAAAACGGAGTCAAGATTTGAAGGTGTGGTTGTGGCATTTGTCGTGCCTTGCCTTAGATACGGCATAAATTCATTTATTTCTGCGAGTGTTTTTGGACCCACGCTTCCCGGCGCAGTCACGATCCCCATTTCCAGTTGGAAAAGTTTGACCGCTTTTTCGGTAAGCGGACCATAAACGCCAGTCACATTTTCTCGCTCGAGCAATGTATTGGCTGCGAGTACATGCTGCAGACAGCGCACATCTTCGCCTTTGTCTCCGCGAGCGAGATTACGTTTGATCGCTGTGCAGTTGTCGGGTTTCTCTGCCTCTGCCTTCGCTTTGGCTGCGGCATCCGCCACGGCCTGTGCGGCTGCCTGCTCGTCGGCCGTTTGTTTCGCGATCAAATCCTTAAGCTGTTGCGCCAGTACAACTACAAGCGCCTGCAGCTCTGATATTTGCGCCTGCCTTTGCGCTTCAAATGCCGCTATTTCTTCGGTCGAAGACGCGGCGATGGTCGTTTCGAGAGGTGGCGGCACAGATACATCGCTTGCTGTAGCTTCAGCAGGAAGCGGCATTCCTAACGCTCTTAAAAGGTCGTCCGCTGCGTCAGCATAAGCGAGCGAAATCTGAAGTGAAACCGATAGCAGAAAAACCGCGATAGCGAATCCAAAAACTCGCAACAAACTCATCACCGTACGATACCACACCACCTCGCTAACGTTTGATGTCGGGGCTTTTTTACATTGAAATAGTCGCATCCTCCATGCTAGTCTGGCAACAGATCAAGCCGCCAAGGAGAATCACCGTGAGCATCGTCAGATGGGTCGCAGCTTTGTGGAATGGTTGGCAGAAGATGCAACCGGTTACGAGCGAGGAACGCATATGGCGTAATGCACTGAGAGAACACCTCAATGGTCCATTGCCGGACGATGTCCGAGAATTGGTTAAAACAGCTCTTAGGGAAAGCTACGCCAAAGAAGGCCGTCCACTGCCGACTGACCTACGCTGACCCGGCTGCTATAAGTAACAAAAACGCGGGCGCCGACGATGGCGCCCGCAACTTGTCTCGAAAGATCGTTACGACTGAGGCAGGCATTTCGCCTGCTTTCGGTCATGGCTTGAAATGTGGACTGTCGGAACGTTGCCTGTAAACATGATCGCCGGTGCCTTCCGACTTTCGTCTATTACGATTGGTGTTTTCTCCACGATGAGTGTGCCGCTCAGCGCTAGCGAAATATTGTCCTCCTCCAATCGTTCGGAGAAATAATATACTTCGTAAGCGACTCCCTCGCCCTTCGTTAGCCGTGCAAAGTAATCGCCGCAGTAATACTCGTCTTTGATCCCGTCGCCGATTTTCTGCAGCGGCAATGCCTTTGTGATTATGGTTTGCCACGTCGCCTGCTCTGCGTATGCAGGAAGGGCAAAAAACACTCCTGCCGCTAAAACAATTGCCTTCATGTTCAGCCTCCACCATTTTGAGCTACACCGATGCTCGCACAGATCCAAAAACACGGCAAGCAAAAAACTTCATAAAAAAGGGCCCCTTCCGGGGCTTTCTTTTTTAGTGTTAGCAACCCCTCGACGGTGCTCGGGGTAATTTCGCTTCGCGAAATTACCAAGCAAAGTGGGCGAATGCTTTGTTTGCCTCTGCCATGCGGTGAGTGGTTTCGCGTTTGGTTACCGCTGCGCCTTCACCTTTGAGTGCACCCTGCAGTTCTTTCAAAAGTGCCTTATCCATCGGGACGCCCTTGGTGCCTTCTGCGGCTTCTACTATCCAGCGCAGGCCAAGTGCGAGCTTGCGGTTGGGGTTAACTTCGCGCGGCACTTGGTAGTTGGCGCCACCGACGCGGCGCGAACGGACTTCTACGTTTGGGGATGCCTTGTCGAGTGCTTCTTCGAGAAGCGCTACTGGGTCGCCCTGCTTCTTGAGCTCGTCCATGACTTTGTAGACGATTTTGCGCGCGGTATCCTTTTTGCCGCGTTCCATCACGTAGTTGATGAGTTTGGAAACTTTAACTGAGCCGTAAACCTCGTCAGGTCCTGGCAAGTGTTTTCTTTTGATTGGTCTTCGCATGTCAGAGATTCTTAGCGAGTGATAACGAGCTTAGAAGCTCTTACACCCCGCACTTTCTGTGCGCTAATAACTTCAGTTAAGTTCTGAATATTCATATTTCTGTTGATTGTCATGATTTTAGAAAGTGCGGGATAAGTGTTCGCTTCGCTCCCTTATTTAGCAGCCTTAGGCTTCTTAGCTCCATAGAGTGATCGGCCGCGGCGGCGCTTTTCGATGCCGGCGGTATCGAGCTTGCCGCGAACGATAGTGTAGCGAAGACCGATGTCTTTTACGCGACCACCGCGCACGAGTACGACTGAGTGCTCTTGGAGGTTGTGGCCTTCGCCCGGGATATATGCGGTGATTTCCTGGCCGTTGGTGAGGCGAACACGGGCAATTTTACGGATGGCTGAGTTCGGTTTGCGGGGGGTCTTGGTAGTAACTTTGGTGCAGACACCGCGCTTGAAGGGCGCGTTGTAAAAAGTCGGGCGATTTTTAATGGTGTTGAAGCCGCGGCTGAGTGCCCCGGTCTTGGATTTGCGGATTCTCTCACCGCGACCCTTTCGGATCAATTGATTTATGGTAGACATTGTTTGAATACGGCTTCGAGCTGCGAGCTTCTAGGTGTCAGAAAACTCGAAATCTCAAAACAAAATCCCCGGAGGGGACACAGGCAATCTACTACGTTTTCGTTAAGAATGCAAGAAAATGCCGCCATTAGGGTTGGCGGCGGACCTTGTCGATTTATGACGACCTCTGCAGCACCGTCCCTGGGCGAAGTTCTACTCGAAAACCTCCGGTCCGGCAGGCCTCGTTGCGTATTGAAGCTGGCCAAACTGATCGATCCAGCGAAACACCCAACTTGGCCTCCGGAGGCTAGTATCACTAGCCGTCCTGAGCTCATAGTGCATGTCCCTGAGCGTGAGGCTGTCAACATACCTGCAAGGCGGATATCTTTCCTTCCCATTAGCCTCAGCGATTTCTTTGATCGCGTCGGCCTCAGATATACCGTCCCACTGTCTCCTTGCAAGCGACATCACGCTTTGCGGAGACTCACACAGGAGCAGCCCGCGGCTTGAAATAGGCCGCAGCAAGAATTGATCTTCAGGGAGCAAATCCTGTACTGTTGCCTTTCTTGCATGAAAGTACGGCTTAGGCAGGACCTTGTCGTCGAAGCCCTTCTTTAGCGCTGCCTTGAAGGCTGGCGCAAAGTTTGGTGCCTGAAAGAAATGCACCAACTTTTCATTGTGGTAACCATGCTCCGGCTGCACCGGGAAACCCTGACTCGACACTGTCTGTGGCGAGAGCATTAGGAATCCTAACGCCAAGACCAGCCCCATCAACCTTTTCATCGAACTCTCCTTTTACTCCTCCAATCCGCCAGATGCGGAGTGGTTATGCAATTTATATCGAAAATACGAGGGTGCGCAATGAAAATATGTGCAGAATTCGGCAAAAAATATCCCGCAGAAGCTACTAGAGCTTGCTGCGGGTATACACATTGATTCGCGAATGAAATGGAGCATTATTTCTTCTCAGCTGAGGCCTCGATTTGGAGAGGCTGCGATTGGTAGAGTGATAACCCCCACCATATTCCTCCTACGAGTACCCAGAAGAGAAGCGCTAATACTGGCACGGTAATCGTCACCTGTCCTCCTCTGTCTTCTTCTTGTAAACTTTTATTGTCCCATTCCGGATGAAGTTTCCGGTCAAACCACACCATTGCACATCTCCTGACGTTGCCGGACTTTATTATACCAACCACCCCAAAATTACAATATCAAGAAAGGTTCGTAACGCAAGAAACTAAGCGCCAACTATTGCGTATGAAAGCCCTCGGACTAGCGTGCCGAAAGTGCTTCCGAAAACATTGACGAGGATAATTACAGCAAAAATGCCGATTACGAAATTACTCTCGAGGAAATAGCGAAATTGCATATAGCCCCTATTGAGATCTCCCGGCAAAAGCACGCTTAGGATTTTGGAGCCGTCGAGTGGCGGGATTGGGATGAGGTTGAGGATAAAAAGCGAGATATTGATGATCACAATCATGAAACATATCGCGGCAAATGAATCCGGAACGCCCAGGCGGATGAGTAGGCCAAATATGAGCGCTATGGCGAGGTTCGAAAGCGGGCCAGCAGCAGCAACGATCGCTTCGCCATGCTCTCTAAACTTGGTGAAATTGTAGGGGTTGTACGGAACCGGTTTGGCCCAGCCAAAGCCAAAGCCGGCAAAAGAGCTGATTATAGGCACTAAGATCGAGCCGATGGGGTCGATAGAAGCAATAGGATTGAGCGTAAGCCTGCCGGCATAGCGGGCCGTTCTATCCCCTAGCCAGTCGGCTGCCAGACCGTGCATGAGCTCGTGGATTATTACCGAGAAAACGATAATGGCTACGAAGAAAACCTGGTCGATCATATGGGAATACTATATCAAAATGTAAAAGCCAAGAATCAAAATGTAATCCAAAATGGAAAATTATCTCTTGCCTTTCAATGTTAATACACTCGACCCGATGATATTTGCCACTTGTTCTACCTCCGCAAGCATACCAGAAGTCTCTTCTCTCAATTCTGCAGAATATTCTCGAACAACTACGAGCCAATACTTCGTCTCATTCGCAGACTTCAGGGCGATCTCAAAGAACCTCGTATAGTCTTTTTTGCTTGCTGAACCCCTTGCCTCGACGACATTTGCGCCTATCGAACCAGTACAGCGGATAAGCTGATCTGCGACCGCCCAAAGATTCCTGTCTTTTCTCAGCTTATCGGCATAGCGCAAAACTCGGACTGTAAGTGAAATTAGGCGGGCAATGAATTCCTTTTTAAATTTTTCTTTGTCGTTTTGCATATTGGCTTTTGCAATTTGGGTTAATAACTGATTGAAAATTGTTAATTGGAAATTGGAATTTACCTCAAATCTAGGGGTTTTGCATCTTGGCTTCATCTGTGGTAGATTGCAAGCTCTATGGCCCGGGAATGCGTTATAACAGGCAAGAAATCGATCGTCGGAGGCGGGTATTCTAACCGCGTCCGTGCGACCAAATACAACCCTACGGGGAACCGTCGCCGCCAGGTCAACATGCAGAAAAAGACCCTTTTTGTCCCTGAACTCGGCAAGCGCATCACCGTCTACGTATCCGCCAAAGGCCTCAAAACCATGCATAAGCGCGGAGCCTATAAGACCTTGAAGGAAGCTGGTCTTGTGAAGTAAAACTCCAAGTTTGATCTCAAAGGCCACTGGCGAAGCTGCCCGTGAACCAGCTTTGGTTTTCTTTTGTCGAGACGCGCCAAACCTATTTATGCCGCGAAAGCTATACAATTTGAAATACCTAGCTCTAATCATCGCACCATCGACCAAACCAAAGCTTGGTGCTGGGCGAGGCGCATACAAAACTCTGAAAGAAGCGGGATTGGTTAAATAAATCTAGATAAAATGAGAGAGGCCGGGCACAAGTTTCCCGGCCTCTTTCTTTGTTCATGACGATCTCTTCAGCAGAGAACACCACGAAGCTTTCTTGGGTCCCGTACAGCTATCGAGTACGTATGGCGATACGAACAGGAAGCAAAGGAACAGAAGGTAGAGTGTCGTAAACAGGATCACTATCCTGCGTTCTGCACGCCTCGGAGTTTGCTCTAGTGACATCTTCGACAGCTCCTTTTCCTAAGAGCTTTAGAATACATACTTGAAGATAATAGTGCAATTACTTCAACGTGACCAATTTTCCGTCGGAAACAAAAGTCACTGTTCCCTGTTTACAAGTGTCTGCGGTAGCGATACCGAATGTATCGAGTGTATCGAGAGTCTCTTGATTTGGATGGCCGTATTTGTTGTCGCAGCCGCGTGAAAGCACTGCATACTGCGGGTCGACGTAGCCCACAAAGAGAGGCGATGACGAAGTTTTTGAACCATGATGCCCGGGCTTGAGCACCGTCGAGCGGAGTCCGCCAGCTGGCGGATCACCATCGAGCGCCACCAAATATTTTTCTATCGCCTGCGGCGCATCGCACGGGAGCATAAAAGATGTCTCGCCGTATACTAGCCGCGTCACGACACATCCAGTATTGGTCTCAAGATTCGGGACTTCCCTGTCTGGAAAAAGCACCTGGATATATGCGCCGCCGCCGATGTCGACTACTTGTCCGCGTTTAGCGGTGATGAAGTTCGGCGTTTCCCCTGCTGCGTCTTTTTCAAATACCTTCCATATCTGTGTAGAGCCGAGAACGCTTGATTGCATTACTACTGCGACTTTGTATCGGGAAAACACATCGATGAGCCCGCCGATATGGTCGGCATCTGGATGCGTGCCTATCACGAGATCGATCGAGCGATCGTACCAAGGCATCATTTCTGAGAGTCTGCGTATCACGGTCGAGTCCGGCCCGCCATCTATCAACACCTGAGTGCCCGTCGGCGATTCTATATAGATTGAATCCCCCTGCCCGATATCAAGAAACGATACCCGTAACACTGCATGTCTGTTTTCGCGCAGCGTCGCATACCAGATGAGTCCGCAAAGAAACATAGCGGCAAGGATGGCAATCCCAAGGATTTTCGTGCTCCGCATCGCGGGACTATGTCAAAAAGACCACTTCAACACAAGCCCCTTACAAGAGTTACCGAAGGGCACCTTCGGTACGCTCTTTGACAGGGACATCGACGGACGCCGGCTCTTTTCTTTTCTGAAACTTCCGCCATACTTCATTTCAATACTTTAAACTTTTACGCATATGCAATACGAAGCACGAAAATTTAACCTCCCCTCTCTCGATGGAATCTCTGACGAGTCCGTTAAACAGCACATCGGCCTTTATGAAGGCTACGTAAAAAATTTCAACGCGATCGCCTCGAAACTCGTCGAATACGCAGCGGATACCGAGAAAAACGCGCATGCACTTTCGGAGCTTATCCGCCGCAAATCTTTCGAATTCGACGGCATGCGCCTGCATGAATATTATTTTGAGCAATTCGAAGATAAGCCTACAGCGCTGAATCCAGACTCAGCGCTCGGCCGCGCCATGAGCGCGGAATACAAGACGTATTTTCAGGAATACTTCAAAGCCATAGGCAACATGCGCGGCCCCGGCTGGGCAATACTCTACTGGGACCCGGTAGGCAAACAGTTCCAGGCAGGCTTTGTGGGCGAACAGCACCATGGGCATTTTGTGACCCTCCCCATCGTCCTCGCCATGGACGTTTGGGAGCACTGCTTCATCCTTGACTACGGCGCCGCAGGCAAGGGCAAGTACCTCGACGCTTTCTTTAAGAACCTTAATTGGGGGGTTGTTGAGAGGAGGTTTGATGCGGTGGCGAAATAACACCCCTTCGACAAGCTCAGGGTAAACAGACCTTCGACTCGCTTCGCTCGCTCAGGACAACACCTCGACTCGCCTAAGGCGAGTCGAGGTGTTGAAAAACGATTTGCATAGCTGGTCGTAGGGAGTATCCTTACGGTATTAATGGTAACCACCTACCTATGCGAATCGAACGTTTAATCCTCATTTCGTTCCTGGGAAACTACCTTATCAACAACATCGTTGCGGCTATCGTCGCAATGATTCCACTTTCGGGTAACACCACTGCGCAGTACGTCATCTATTTCGTACTCGCTGCGGTTGCTGCCGGAATTTTCACCTGGTGGTACCTCAAGGACATGTCTAAGAGCGACGCCTTGATACAGGGCGCTATTTTTGGCGCAGGAGCATTCGTCGTCGCCGTCGTCACGGCGTTCGTCTCCGGCATCTCAGGCGTTCTCGCACAGACCGGATCTTTCTCCCAACTCATCTCCGTGCTTCCCAACTTCGGGCCATTCATTCTAAATTGGTCCACGCTCGCACTCCTAGGATACTGGGTCTTGCCTGCAGCAGCCCTCGGCTGGTGGCTCCAAATGGGGGGTCAGATGAAAATGCCAATGATGGGTTCCTCAAATACTGCATCTTCTTCTCCAGAATCAATGATGTAAATATTGGCTTTCCGAGAAAAAGCTGTCCATCGACTAGCTCAGGGCAGCTTTTTCTTTTTGTAGCACATATAGACCGTACCCGAAGAGCGAAAAGTATACTGGCAACAGCAGCCATGCGCTAAATGCAGGCACCGTCACGGATGCAAAGGGAATGCTTGCTAAAACATGCGCTGTGCCAAGAATATATGAAAGATATGCGTATGCTGGAAAGCCGATTAATGGCGCAATCGGTTCAAATACAAGTCCGCCCAGCGCAGCTATAGCCGAAAAAAGCATGGACATCGGGACCACCGCCAAAACCAAGAGGTTAGCCGGAAGTGAGACGAGCGAAAGGTTGCCGCTCTGGAACAAGAGGAGCGGCAGTACCGCGATCTGCGCGCTCGACGTAGATATTAGCGTGTCGCGCAATGCAAATTTCATCGGCACCGACGCATACCATCTCGCGAAAAGCGGTGAAAAAACAATGAGTCCCGCGCAGGCCAAAAAACTCAACTGAAACCCTGGATCAAATACCAAAAGATACGGATTCCATGCAATCATCAAAGCCCCTACCAGCGCGAGCGCCCGATCTGCACGGTAGATGCGGCCGTTGAGTTTGCCTGAAATGGCGATCAACGACATCAGCGCCGCACGCAAAGATGCCGATGCAAAGCCGGTCATTACGGCGAAAAACAGCGCCACAAAGCCGCCCGCGCCAAAGCGCACGTACCGCGGAGCGCCGCGGAGCCATCGGAAAAGAGCGTCTATTACCACGGTAATGTTGTACCCGGAAAGAACCACTATATGTATGAGCGAGACGATTTGGAACTCTTTCATCAAATCGCTTCCCATGGCACGTTTGTCCCCTACCGTGATGCCGCTGGCAAGGCCTGCGTGCGGCTCCGGCAACGCTCTTTCAAGCCCGAGCACGAAACTATCTTTTAAACGGTACGCGCCCGCCACGAGGGAATATCCCGCAAAATTGCCGCCCTCCTCGAGCGAAGCTCTGTCTAGCTGGTAGGTGATTCCTTGTGCGGCAAGATAGCCTGGATAATGAAATTGCCGACCTGCCCCGGCTTCGAAAGATTCCGGCAGTCGAAGAATTCCTGAGACCCGAACGCGCTCGCCGTAGTACATCTCCGTATGCGCCGGAAAAATTGCCAAGACTTTTACGCTCGAGCTCGCAAGCGTCACAGGCACGCGCACCTGAGTCGCCCGAGCATCCGGCGCGTCTGAAATCATGCCAACTAACGTCACTCGTTCGCCGAGCTGAGCATCAAGCGCCGGATCGCTGGCGAGGATCGCGCTTTGCATGCGCAGGATGCCTGCGCCCGCTGACAAACACAGCGCCGCAACGATTATGCCCAGGCGTAGTTTCGCGGGATGCTTTCTGCCAGCTATGAGCGCCGCGAAGGCTATCACGCCCAGTATAGGCAGAAGCGCCTCGGGTACCGCTACGAGCGATCGGGCAAAAACACCAAGCGCAAAGCCGCCGCAGAGCGCCCATAAAACCCCGACCCCTACATTTGGCATGCGAGCACACTAGTAGAGACCCGCAGTATACGCAACGTGACAACCATGATGCCTATCTGACTGAATATAGTTTCAAATCCACGGCCGTGGATTTGAAACTATATTTCGATTATCCGTGAGAATCGATTGCTTCATTTACAAGCCGATCAGCTTCGCTGTTTTCTTCACGAGGAATGTGTTGGAAATGCACATGCTGAAACACGAGCAATAGTTCACGAACTTTTGCGTGCATAATCTTCATTTTAGCGTCTTTGACTTTGTACTCGCCTGTCATTTGTTTGACTATGAGCTCGCTATCCATTCGGATCTCTATATTTCGATCGTTAAGACCCAGTCGTAGGGCGTCCTCAATCGCCAGTATCAAGGCTTCATATTCTGCCCAATTGTTCGTGAGCGCGTCGCCGAGGTATTTGCCGAATGCCGCGACGGTGCGACCGTTTTCGACAATGACCACACCCGCCGCAGCTTTACCGGGATTGCCCCTGGCACCGCCGTCCGTATACATCACCACGTCAGCCATGCGGGAAGATTAGCACACAGCTGGCGCCGCGATCATTCGGAATAGCACTGTTTCTTTCCTTTGGGCACAGAATCCCTCGTACACAGTTCAAACGTTTGCGCATCGGCGGAGACGACGTAGGTGTACCGGTCTGCACTCTCCGACGTAACCTCGGAAAGCGATCCGGGGACCCTGCCGTTTTGCTCTCGATACAGAAGAATATCAGCGCGGATTTTCTCTAGCTTAGATGATGCTTGGATAGCGGCCTCTTGCGCGCGTTTCTCCGGCAGGTATACCGCCCAAAAATACGCCACACCCCCAACGATCAACACTGCCGCAGCTATGCTTGCCCACATCTTCAAACTTCCTTTTTGGGACGACGATTGCAGCATGTTTGAAAGAGACACGTCTCACGCGCTGACCGTTGACGGCACAGAAGCCTTCTCCGACGCCCGATGTTGGAGCGTGCGATATGCATATACCATCGCAAGCGCCGAAACAGGCGCCGAAACCAGCACACCGACGATGAGGCATAGAAACCCGAGAATGTTGAGGCCGATGAGCGCCAAGGCAAAAAGAAAAAGCTGCCATTTATGGCCATCGGTGATCCGAGAGCTTTCCTTTAGGGCGTCAATTGGCCCTACGCCGCGATCCATGATGATAAATGGCGTAAACACGTATTTTAGCGACCATATTATTCCCGGTACGATCAGTAGTATCAAACCGGCGACCACTATAAGCGCGTAGAGGATCTGCCCGCCAACGAACCTCCAAAACGGGTGCGGCGTCCAAAGATCTTTAATCGATGCAGAGTTAGTATTTTCATACGCGTTCAAGAGCAATCTTTTCTCACCCATGCGTATAATCATCTGTATTATGGCAATTCCGATGGCTAGAAACACTAGCACTACAAACGCCAGAGAACTCACATCAGGACTGGTTTCATCGGCGCGCGACTGAAAGTTTACATTGAAAATACCGATGATCAGGTACGTCCCTATAAAAAACCACGGTCGCTCCCAGAATTTGTTCCACCCAAACACGATTGCTTCTTTTATGGAAAACGTATGCATACCGGCATAGTACCCTATACGCGCAGATTAGCTATGCAGGATATCAACTATCCTGAGCGCCAGCCTGTCCGGACCGCGAAAAGTATCTTTTTCGAGCGTTGCTAAAACATCGACTTCCATTTCGGGCGCGGGCCGCACGGTGAAATGCTCCGGCGCTTTGAAGAATTGAAATGCTCGTTGGGGGGCATGACTTTCGGGAGAAATTAACGATACCTCTGTATGATTGCCGTCTTTTCCGAAACGACGGACGGAGAGTATGCGCACGCGCGGTATGCGAAATACGGGCTTGGCATTGCCGATACCGTACGGCGCTAGCTGCATGATGTCTTTGAGAAGTACGGAGGAAACTTCACGCAAAGCGAGTATTGCGTCGTGTCCGGACTCCTTTTCTACCGGCGGCGCGTCAAGCTGTGCTGCCACGTGTTTCAGCACTTCGGGAAGCGTATGCACGGCATCTGCCAAGACCGTAAAACCGCCGGAAGCTTGATGCCCCCCGTATTCTTCAAACACGCCCGATGTTTTTGCAAACAGCTCCACGATTGAAATTGATCCGTCCGAACGCGCCGAACCCTTTAATTTGCCCATCGCATCCCTGCCCCAAATCAAAACCACCCCTCCACGCTCGCCCATAATTGAATTGGCCGCCAGACCACACAGACTCGGTTTCCAATCAGGGTCCCCCAATACCGTCACACGATCACCCTCTTGAAATCGCGCTTTCACTCTTTTTTTCGCTTCTTTGACCATGCCTGCGACCACGCCTTTGCGGCTGCTGTTGAGGGATTCTAGCTGTCGCGCCAAATCTTCTGCTTCTTTTTTGTCGGTAGTCGTAAGCAGTCTCAGGGCCAACTCCGGAGAATCCATGCGCGAAGCGGCGTTGATCCGCGGCGCTATGGAAAATCCAATGTCCGTCTCATCGAGCTCGGACTGTCTCAGGCGAAGTGCTGCACAGAGCGCGCGAATGCCAGCGCGAGGAGATTTACGCAAAACCTGCAGCCCCCAGTACGCGAGCACTCTGTTTTCGCCCACCAGCGGCACGAGGTCGGCGACCGTGGCAATGGCCACCAAATCGAGTAACCATTTTTCCCAACCATCGGGAATTTTCTTGAAAGACTCGCCTCCTCGGCCCCTACCTTCGATCAAAAGTGCCTGCACTAGTTTCCATGCCACTGCCGCTCCGCAGAGATCTGGGTACGGATACCCTTCGACTCCGCTCCCGTTCGAGGGTCTGAGCGACCCCTCAGGGCCGTCGAATGGAAGGGCAGGCGGCCGAATTTTTGGATTTAGAAGAGCAAACGCTTCCGGAAGCTCTGTCGATGGGTCGATTTCGTGGTGATCGGTAACTATTACATCGATACCAAGCGCATTGGCATGCGCGATACCTTCGTACGCCTTTGTGCCTACGTCTACCGTGATGATGAGCTTCACGCCCTCCTTCGCGAGCTTATCGATCGCTTCTGTATGAAACCCGTAGCCTTCACGATCTCTGTGCGGCAAATATACCGATATATCGGTATATCCGATCTTGCGGAAAAAGTCAGAGAGTAAGGCCGCGCCCGGGATGCCATCGCAGTCGTAATCGGCGTACACGGCGATCTTTTCGTGTCGTTCCATGGCTTCGAATACCCGCGGCACGGCTTTTTCCATGTCGTGCATGAGAAATGGATCATGCGTATGGACAGCGTAGTCAGGAGAAAGAAAAGCCTGTATGTCGCTTTCCTCAGTAAAACCGCGTTTCGTAAGCAAACTCTTCACTAATTCAGAAACAGCCATCGGTGGATTGTAGCAGAAAGGCTTGTATTCTGTATTTTGTATACAGTATTCTGCGGGTTCTATGCGGGATACAGAATACGGTATACAGTATACGCATGCAGGATTGTGTTTTTTGCAAAATTGTTGCTGGGACTATTCCTTCGACCAAGGTTTATGAGGACGAGGATTTCCTCGCTTTTATGGATATCAATCCGCAGGCGCCAGGACACGTACAGGTTATCCCGAAAAAACATTTCCGCTGGGTGTGGGATGTAGAGCCTATCGGCAAATATTTTGAAGTCGTGCAGAAAATAGCACGCGCGCAACAAAAAGCTTTTCACGAATCCGTACGCTCGCGCGTAATGGGTGACGAAGTGCATCATGCACATGTCTGGCTCTTTCCCCATCCCGACGAAAGCGCGGGCGACCCAAAAGACTTCGCGGAGAACGCTGCCAAAATCAAAGCCGCCTTGTAACCGCCATCTGCCCCACAACCGCTGACAGGTCAGAGTTGTCATGACAACTCTGACCTGTCATTAAAGTCTAGTAGGTGGCACCTGTGTCTGTGCACTGGCCACTATAGAGGAAGGATGCCCCTTCGGCGTTCATCAAGCAGCGATTGCTGTAAGTCTTCGGAGCAGGCATTACGGTATTGCACATCATGCCGGTTGGACAGGTCCATTTCGGCTGGCCGCATACCGGCGCGTATTCTTGCGTGCAAACTATGTCGCCACTGTTTACTTTAACCGTTGTCGAGGTCTTTGCCTGCTGACCGACGCTGTCTTGAACGACTACGATCACGGTATAGGTGCCAGGCGAGGAATATGCGTGAGTAAAAGTCGTTGACTGCACAAAGTCTTGTGACGCACCTGCAGTGTTTAGCCCTGTGCCGTAGATACTTTCATCACCCCACAAGACCCGGTACGACAATTGTCCGCCCTCTGGATCAGACGCCTTGATGGTCCAAGTGCCGCTGGCGTTCACCGCAAGCGTCGTCGGGCCGGAGAGTCCGGAAATAACCGGCGGCTTATTCGTCGATGAGCCAAAGTATTCTTTGCAGTACGCGGTACGCGGCTGATCACCAATGGTCATACAAGCCATCAAAGTACACATGCCAGGGCCGCCAGGTGTCGAGCGCGAGCAAGTGTTGCACCCGTCGCTCCAGACTTTGCACTGGGGATCGTTAGCCGGATCTTTGTTCGGTTCTTTGCACTGACCTGAGTAGAGGAACTTCGCACCGTCAGCCTCCATTTCGCATTTGTTGCCATACGTCATCGGAATCGGATTGCATGGAGTCGTAACGCACTGCACTTGTTTTGCGCCACAGACTGGCACGTATTCTTTCGTGCATGCGACCGGCCCTACCTGTATTTTAACTTTTGCGAGCACCTCCGTGATCGGAGCGACATTGCACTGTGCCCCCTCCGGACAATTGTGGGTGATTTTATTGAGCGTAGCGGTATACGTGCCATTTGCCGCATACGTGTGCTTGTTTTGGCCGGGAGATACGCAGGCATCTGCCGGTGCTGGACAATCCGCTGCGCGCTCAGAAGTGCCGTCGCCGTAGTCGATAACGTACGAAACCGTATTAACGCGGAAACCCGAAAGCCATGTCTCGAAAAGAACGGTCAACGGTGCCTCGCCTCGTGTCGGAGACGCACTGAAGCGCTCCTTGTTCGGCGCACCACCTCCACCACACCATGCCTTGAGTCGTTCGCGAGACAGAGGACCGAACGAGCCGACAGCGGAAACGCCTTCACTAGCCTGCCATCGTGCTACCGCCTGCGCAGTTAGCTGGCCAAAATAGCCGGTCGCGCTCGCCGTCAGATAGCCCTGCTCGGCCAGGAATTCTTGGAGTCCTTTTACATCGTCGCCGGAAATGCCTACGTTGAGATTGCGATTGAGAAGTGCGCAAATGCGATGTTTTGGAATCCATATACCTTCCTCTTGCGGCGGAGTCGTCTGTGTATTCTGGAGAGCCTTTATCTGCTCTTGAAGTGCAGAGACCTGTCTCAAAAGCGCCGCGATTTGTGACTGTATGTCGTCGATCGAGAGTGCTCCAGCGGCAAACGGCGCCGCCATTATAAACGTGGAAGCTACGCCCGCCGCGATCCTGCCTGCATAATTTTTCATATGGATATATACGCACTAGCCGCACATTAGTAACATTTACACAAATTCTACTACGTAGAATGAAAGACGCATTAAGCAGCTGGGTATTACTGCGGACTCACACGAGCTTCCAGATCTGCCTCTAGCCCTATTTTAAATCTAGCGGAAGAAAAGAATATTCAACTTTAGTGTCATCACTCACGAGTGAATCAAATACGGCATTAAGCCTAGCAACCCTCACCGGGAAAGATCCCAGAGCCATTTTTTCAAAACAGACATAATCTCCGTTCTCAGTTTTACCCAATATCAAGAAGGTATGTACGTGGTCGCCGTCTATCAACTCGTCGGAATAAACTTTCGCCAATATTGGATATTTATCTTTATCGATATTGGTCGCCACATACTCTTTCATTTGGGTAAAATCACCAAAACTAGCCCTGTGGTCAATCATTTTTCTCATTTCATCAATAGTTTCTGGATCCACTTTTGCGTTCTGGCCTGACGTTAAGCCTAGGGCATAAGCCACGGTCTTATGGCAATAAAAATCCTGGAAAAGCTTCTCCAGAAAACTGTTGCTCTCTTGTTGGTTGGATAAAACCTGTTTCTTGAATCTCTCCCTAAATCTTTTTTCAGCAAGGATGCCGACAATTACGACTTTGGCCAGGTCTTCTGGAACGGATATCTTGTCTTTTGGGTCGTCCGAAAGCTCAATCGAATACTCACCATTTGTTTTTCGTACTTTGATTTGTTCGTAAGTGACTTTTTCGTTGCCACCCTCGTTTACGGGCCTACTACTTTCCTGTTGCCACAAACCGTTTGGGCTATTAAGCGGGTCTTCGATTTTTCGGCTAGATATTTTCTCCATAAGCCAGAACAGTTTCGATCACTTTAACGCTTCGATAGCAGGTAAAGACCCTTTGAGGAGATACTCGAGCATCGCGCCGCCGCCGGTAGAAAGGAACCCGAGCTTGTCTTCAGCGATGCCGGTCTTTTCGATGAC
>JAGVDT010000070.1 GCA_020058565.1 Minisyncoccota bacterium
AGGAGAGACAGCATGACGCCATCTGAAACAGACATGAAGCGCATTCGGACGCTCAATCCTCGAGAGTTGACGATTTTCAGGCTAATCGGAGAAGGAAAGTCCGACGAGGAGATCGCAGTGTTTATGCATCTGGATCAGGCCGCAGCCATCCAGGTCTCCGGACAAGTTATCGCGAAGCTCCGGAAAAAGCGCGGGACTTTCACCGCAGAAGACCGGAGGGTCGTATGCGAAACCTGGCAAAAATTCAGCACGCACTGGAAAATCAACACACTCGGTGGAATTGAGCCGAGGGCAGCTGGTGAAGAATTGCCTGCACTCATGCCGCCGGTCTTAAACCTATCGCCCTACGAATATCCTAATCCGGATGCACCATTCGCGGCGACAGTAATGCCAGAAGAGACACTGAACGAACATCGTCCTAAGGCAAGCACAGTGGAAGAATTCACAGAAGCCCTTGCGAAGGCGTTCGATACGCTTTGCACTTCACCGTCTATGGCAATGGCCGCAGCAGAATGCAAAATCGAAGTATACACTATGCGATGGTACGCTGCGGACATTTTCAAACGACTTCAGCTGAACACTTTCAAAGGGCCTGGGCGTATGGCGCTCTTGCGTGCGATACACGAAGAATGGAACAAACGCGGTCGAAAATGCCGCAAACGCACAAAAGGCAGACCAACGATCGCGCTAGCATCGCGACCGACCAACTCTTGTCAGGAAGACGCATAGGAGGCGGTACTTAAGGCTTGCCTGCTGCACTGTTTTATTCCGAGGCGGCACCATAGGTGCCGCCTCATTCGCTGCCGGCTTTTGCTAGAGAGGTCGGCTATCCATGTCTACCGATCTGGCGGGATCTGGTAGTAATTGATGAGGTACTTTGCTATTTCGGCAAACGGCCGTGCAAGTGTGGCGGAAGCATACTCCTGTCCGCGCGGCTCTACCGCAAACAAAAAGACGATGAATTTCGCATCATGCGCCGGAAAATATCCGAAGAACGAGTGCAGGTAGCGATTATCCCCGTAGTAGCCGCCGCCTGGTTTTGGGATCTGGGCTGTACCGGTTTTTGCGGCTATCGAATAATGATCCATCTTGAGTTCCCCTTTCAGCAGCGCTTCATCGAAAACTTTTACCAGCATCCCCGTCACCGTCTCTGCGGTTTCAGGCTGCAAGACTTGGGTGCCGCGCGAAATCGCGATCGAGCGCTTGATGCCGCTGTCAAAACGTATCGCCTTGACCACATGCGGGTTCGCAAGCATGCCTTTGTTGGCCAAAGATGAAAGCGCCCTGGTCATCGCTATCGGAGAAACAGAGACGCCTTGCCCGTATGCCGCAGTGTCGTAGTTGATATCCGGTCCCATTCCGTTGCCGAGCGTCGATATGTCGCCCTGCACCTCATTAGGCAGATCAATGCCTGTTTTCTGCCCGAAGCCATACCCTTCCATGTAGCGCGTAAAGGTCGGAAAGCCCATTTTGGTCGTGATAAACGACACTCCGAGATTGAGCGATTGGTTCAAAACCTCCTGCATCGGCACGGTGTTGCGGGCTTTTTGGTCGAAGTTGCATATTTTGTAGGTGGAAACAGTGATACACCCGGTATCGTTGTAGGTGGTTTCAGGCGTGATCGTACCACTATCAATCCCGGAAGCGACGGTCAACGGCTTCATGATCGATCCTAGTTCATAGCGTCCTTCGACGAGCGGATTGGAAAATACCGCCGGATCTTCGACGGTGTTATACGAATTCGGATCATACGTGGGGCGCATAGCCATGGCGACTATCTCTCCGGTTTTGGGGTCCATCACAATGCCGCCGGCAATTTTTGGAGTGTAGGTTTTCATTACGCCGTTTAGCGTCTCCTCAAGCTGCCTTTGGGCGTTCGGCTCAATGGTAGTGATAATGCTTCCTTCACTCGAGGCAAGGTTTCTCGAAAATATCGCGCGCGCGTTGGCAAAAATCTCCGCATAGGCGTTCATCGCGGTCCCTGAGGTGTGTATGCCAAGCGTGAGGTTGTACTGCCTCTCAAGCCCGTAGAGCCCCGTCTTGGAGTCGTTTTTGTAGCCTACAAACCCAACAGCGTTTGCCGCGAGTTCTCGCGCCGGGTAGTAGCGCCATTGGTCTTGCGCAAGTATTACGCCGGCGATTTTCATAGCGCGAATTTCCTTAGCCTCCTCATCACTAAGCCGAAAGGCCACCTCTTCGTACGGATCGGTTGTCTTTTTAGCGCTTGAGTAGAAGCGCTCTCGATCCAATGCCACTATCGAGCTAATCTTCGCGTAGGCATCATCGGCATTTTTGATGAGCTTGGGATTGATTGCGAGGCGCCAGCCTGTCTGCATGACCGCCGCGGCCACTTCGGTACCGTCTTTCTGCGTAAAAAGAATGCTGCCCCTCTCCTGCGTGTCCGGCTCAGGAGACACGTACTGCCCCATCGCGTCTTCGCGATATTCATCGCCATGCACTATCTGAATGAAATAGAGGCGCAGGATCAAAAAACACGCTGCCACCACAAATATTCCGGAGAGAACCCGTAGACGCTGCTTAATTTCCGATTTGGAGTCAGATCGCATTGTGCCCTCTCGCGGCGCTTACGCTTGATAGCCGATATACGAAGCTGCTCGCGGCGAGCGGCTTCAGCCCCATGTCCTCTGCATGTTGACGGGTGATATTTCTGCTGAGCGCAAAGTACTCGCTCTCTAAAACACCGAGCCGGCTTTCCAAGATAGCAGAGGCGTTGCTGGCCTCTTTCTGCGCGATGACGTTCAAAATAGAAACTGAAACCAGATACAGATACAGCAGCATGCATGCAGCGGCAGCGATACAGAGCGACCTGAAAATCGCGTACTCATACGGATGCTCGGCGGACAACGCCGAAATTTTCTTATTCAAATGAGATTGAAGCGTGTCCATACTGCGTATGATCAGATTTTTTCTATTACTCGTAACTTTGCGCTCCTCGCGCGCGGATTACCGCGCAATTCAGTTTCAGAAGGCACGTACGGCTTTTTGGTAAGCCGCTTTCCGACGCCCGTCTTTTCCAAAGAGGCGAAATACTGCTTTACAATGCGGTCTTCAATACTGTGAAAGGTGATGACCGCGATACGCCCGCCCACCGCGAGCAGCCGCCACGCCGACTCAAGCCCTTCTTTGAGAGAGCCCAGCTCATCGTTAACGGCGATCCGAAGCGCTTGAAATGTCTTGGTCGCGGGATGAATTCTCCCGCGCCGATAGGACGCCGGCACCGAACGCGCAATCGCCTCGGCTAATTCTCTGGCAGTCGTAAACTTTTGGCTCTTGCGGCGCTCTACCAGCGCTTTAGCGATTCTGCGCGCAAAGCGCTCTTCGCCCCATCCGTATATCACGTCGGCGAGAGACTCCTCGGTCCACAGGTTTACTACCTGCTCCGCCGTGAGTCCGGTGGATGGATTGACTGCATAGGTCATTAAGAGCGGGTCATTCGTGTTAAAAGAGAATCCACGTCCCGCGTTGAGTTGAAAACTGCTCCACCCTAAGTCGAAGAGCGCTTTGTGTATTTCCCGAACACTACGAGCTTCCAGCTCGCTTCCCAGTTCACGAAAATTTTTCCCAATGAACTCCAACCGACACCCTGCGTCTCTGAGCGCGTTCTGGGCGCGCTCTATCGCCGCATCGTCGAGGTCAAAGCCAATGAAAAGTCCTTTGGGTCCGAGGCGGCGTGCCATTTCTGCGGCATGCCCGGCCCCGCCCAGTGTTGCGTCTACGACTGTCTCGCCTTCTTTGATATCAAGGTATTCCAATACCTCGTGTAAAAGAACAGGTGTGTGTCCTCCCGAGGCGACGCCTCGGGGATCGGACGCTGGGTCAACGTGCGGTCCGAACTCTTGCGAGTCAGACTCTGGTAGACCCGGGTCGCTGGAAGATTGGATAGGTCGCGTGCGCATGACGTTATGCAAATCTCCCAGCAGCCCGGAAACACCAGCAGGCACTAGTGCGTAGAAAGTAGTGTGTAGTAAATAGGAAATGCTTCATGTATTTCTCTACGCACTACGCACTGATAACTACGAACTGTTTTCCTACAACGCGCCGATCTCGCCGAGCTTTTCAGACATCTGATCTGCCTGGCTCATGATGCGCGCTTTGTAGGTTTTCCATTTCTCGCTGTCCCAGACTTCGACCCGGTCGGAAACGCCGGCAAAGACGACGGAGCGCCCAAGGCCTGCGAAATCCTTCTGATGATCTGGTATCAATATTCTTCCTGCGGCATCGACCTCTACTTCAGCGGCGCCGGAGAGAATGAATCTGTTGAATCCTCGCGTATCAGCTTGGGCAAAAGAAAGCTTGTCCAATTTGGCTGCAATCTTTTCCCAGTTTTTTTTCGGATACACAAAGAGACAGTTGTCTAAGCCTCGTGTCACTACCATGGATTTCCCGAGACTGGCTCGAAATTGTTTGGGGAGCGACACGCGCTTTTTTTCGTCGAGCGTATGTTCGTATTCCCCGATAAACATATTTTCGTTTTTGTTTATATCCCACTATTTCCCACTGCTATATAAGATAACACCACTATATACCACAGCAAGCCAATTATCCACACTTCGACTCGCTGTGCTCCTCTGTGTAAACACCACAGAGCCTATTTTCCTAAGCGCTCGACCCACGTTCAAAGGGTCGAAGTGTAAACAGCTGCGGAAGAATGGACTTGGAGACCAATGCATTTTGTGTCATAAATCTGTCCGGCAAGTATCGATGCAAAAGGCGGGTCACGAGCATGAAAACGCTGCTCATCGCAGTTTGGCTATTGTTTGCGTGGCTTTGTTGGGAGGCTTTGGACCATCTGGGAGAGTCTGACCGAAAGGTGATGCTGTGGGCAGCGCTTTTCTTCGTGATGCTGGTTGTCACTCTGGCCGTTATCTCAATGTGGCCAGACACACGACCCACACGTAAACGCGGGCCGCCTTGGTAGGCGGCCCGTTTTTCAATTGCGGTCTCTCATCACATAAAAATAGCAGAGCGCCATTGGCGCTCCGCTCAAATAGTTCGTTCGCATGTGCCTGACACCTTACGGCGTCAATCGAAGGTCCTTGAGCTCTGGCTCGCTGAAAGCCATCCGTCCGTCTGGAAAAAATGTGATGAGGATTTGCACCATTCGGCCGACGCCTTCCTGGGAAAATACGACCGAAGCGAAGAACGGCTCGGTCTTTTTTGGTCCGAGCATCTCGATCGCCCCCGGGACGACACGGAAGAAGTTCGTCTGGTTCTGCTCTGTATGCGGGTTATTTTCTGTCTGGCCCGACATTTTCATTTCTCCTTTCGCACCCTCTTGTGCGACCATAATCATGACACATTTACCATCATTTGCAAGATTGCGGGCGCTCTTGTGTCATTGACGAGAGGATTCGGAACTCGTACCCTATCGCATGGGTTTATCAATCCTGAAGGATTCGAGGCCAGAAACAATTTCTGCACTTCAGGAAGAACTCGCTGTCCGCAAAACCTCTAGTTTCATCCTGCTTTTTTCGATGGGCTCGCAGTTTGATCATTTGATCGTGCAAGAGCTCGCGAAGCTTGGCATCTACTGCCTAGTCGCCGATCCGGCACGCGTAAAAGCATCTGACGTAAAGACAGTCGCGCCTGCAGGGATAATCCTCTCCGGAGGGCCTGCCTCCGTGCACGACGAACCGCCGCCGTTCGATGCGAGGATATTCGACATCGGCATCCCCGTCTTGGGCGTGTGCCTTGGCTATCAGATGTGGGCCAAGTATATCGGTGCCCGCGTAGCGCCGGGCGAAAAGCGCGAATTCGGCGTCTACCCTCTCGCAATCAAGAAAAAAGATCCCTTGTTCAAAGGCATCAAAACAAAGACTCCGGTGCTCCAAACCCACGGCGACAAAATATTTCCAAACAAAAAACTGACGATTCTTGCAACTACCGCAAATTCTCCTATAGCAGCAGGCAGATACAAACACCTCTGGGGCGTACAATTCCACCCCGAAGTCACTGACACCAAAGACGGCTCGAAAATGTACGCGAATTTTTGTTTTGATATTTGCGGCATCAGCGATCCGTACCCCGCTCACAAAGTGGCTGAACAAAAAATTGCGGCGTTGCGAAAACAAATTGGAAACTCCAACGTGCTCATCGCCCTGTCGGGCGGTTCGGATTCCTCGGTGGTTGCCTACCTGTTGAAGGAAGCCCTATTTGGAGGTCAGACCTCCAAAAAATGGAGGTCTGACCTCCAAAAACCGCCTAAACTCTTCGGTGTATACATACGTGGCATAGACCGGCCCGACGATGAGGCGTATGTGAAAAAGTATTTCGGCTCGCAGCAATGGATACGCGTTGAAGTCGTTGAGGCCACGAAAGAATTCCTCGATGCACTAAAAGGCAAAACCAATATGCGGGAAAAGCGACTTGCGATGCGCGGCATCTATAAAGAAATTTTAGAGAAAAAAATCCGCGAGAGAAAGGCTGATTTCATCGCCCAAGGAACGCTGTATACGGATCTTCGTGAAAGCGGCCACGGCACAGCCACGGGTGCGCGGGTCGCAGAAATCAAAGTCCACCACAACACCGGCATCGACTGGAGCGTTCCGGAAATCCGCCCGCTCGAGGATATGGTCAAAGACAGTGCTCGTGACGTCGGTCGTGATATTGGAGTTCCCGAAGACCTTCTGGTACGGCACCCTTTCCCCGGCCCCGGACTGGTGGTGCGTATAGAAGGAGAGGTGAACGACCGTTCACTTCTGATCGCGCGCGCAGTGGATTCTATTTACATTGAGGAGCTTCGTAGGGCCAAACTCTACCATAGCGTCTGGCAGGCCGGCGCTACCGTGACTCGATCCGAACACACGGTATCCAAAGGCGACGACGCCGGCATGGGCAGCGTGGTGGCGCTCTGGGCAGTCTGGAGCGTCAATGGTTTTACGGCCCGCTTTGCGCACCTTCCGTACGATTTCCTGGCCGAAGTATCAAAGAGGATCACCAACGAAGTGCGTGAAGTTGGTGCCGTAGTCTACCGCGTCTCCGACAAACCACCTACTACTATTGAATGGGGCTAGTCCCGAAGGGACAGCTTGTAGCTTGATAGCTAGTAGCTTGTAGTAATAAATCCCAAATACTAGTGCATTTTTCTTTGAGTTCCCTGCAAGCAACAAGCTATCATGCCGGTTTCGTACATTAGATTTTCATCTTGCCTAGGGGTAGAATGTCCCGATGCGTCCCTTTTAGATAGAAGTGTCAGCTACAGAAGACCCAGGGCGCTATGCATATGAAAATTACGGATCAAGGAGGTCGATTATTCAGAGTGAATCTAACGCGGGAAGCATAGCTTCCTGCCTCTAACGAGATGCGGCAAATACTGGGCATTTCAGCGGGGGTCGTGGCCACGGTAAGCCTCATCATTGCGGGGTTTACCTTCAACCAGGCAAACCAGGAGCAGCTGGCCCTCTCATCCGACCTGCAATACCGCACCAGGGTCCTCGCGGACAGCCTCAAAGACTCCGTAGAGCCTTCCCTAGCATCGCGCTCGACGTCTACCACGCAGCGGATCGTCGATCGACTTTCGGCAAACGAGCGCATCGCCGGCCTCGGGGTTTTCGACAGCTCCGGAGAAGCCGTTGCCATCTCAAAGAGCTTCCCAACCGGCCTGGAGCGCCGGACTTTGGTTGAAAACGCCATGGATCAAGACACCTCGCTCGGCGCTTTTATGCAATCGTCGGCGGGTAACGTATACGTTTTCATCGATGTCCTGCACCAAGACGACCACGTGGTGGGCGCACTAGCGCTGGTGCAGAGCGCAAGCTATATCGATGCCGCCATAGCGCGAATATGGACCGACAATGCCCTTCGCCTTATCCTCCAACTTTTTCTGTTTGGCGCGGCTATCTTCGTCCTGGTCAAATGGGTGTTTCTTCAACCCATTCAGCAGCTCTCTGAAGCGATGCGGCTGGCGCGACGCGGCGAACCAGTGCCCGAGAAAAACCATGTTTCGGGTCTGTTCAATCCGCTTAACACCGAAATATCGAAAATTACCGCGAGCCTCAGACAGGCTCGAGCCGTTGCCTCCGAAGAAGCGCGGATGCGCCTCGAGCAAATAGACAGTCCCTGGACGGCCGAGCGCTTGAAAGAATTTATAAAAACCTCCGCACGCGGCAGGCCAATTTTCGTCGTTTCAAATAGAGAGCCGTATGTGCATGACATGATCAACGGAGAAATCAAATACCGCGTTCCGGCAGGCGGAGCGGTTACTGCGCTTGAAAGCGTAATGCATGCGGCTCAAGGAACCTGGCTAGCCCATGGCTCCGGCACGGCCGATAAGGAGGCCGCCGACAAAGACGGCAAAATCCGCGTCCCCCCGGATGAACCGCAATACACTCTAAAGCGTCTTTGGCTTCAAAAAGAAGACGTGGACGGCTACTATAACGGCTTTTCAAATGAAGCGCTCTGGCCACTTTGTCATATGGCCCACGTGCGTCCGCTTTTTCGCAAAGAAGACTGGACCGCATACCGCAAGGTAAATGGCGAGTTTGCCAAATCCTTGTTGTCGGAAATCCGCGGCGTCGAGCGCCCGCTTATCTTGGTCCAAGATTACCATCTGGCACTCCTGCCGGCGCTGGTAAAATCTTCTCGCCCCGACGCAAAAGTTGCTATATTTTGGCATATACCCTGGCCGTCGGCCGAGTCTTTCAGTATCTGCCCCTGGCGCAAGGAAATACTTCAAGGAATGCTCGGCGCTGACCTAATCGGCTTTCATACCCAGCAGTACTGCAACAATTTTCTTGATACGGTCGGATCCGAGCTCGAATCGCGCATCGATTACGAACGCTTTTCTATTTTCCAAGCTGGACACGAGGCGCAGGTAAAGCCCTTCCCTATTTCAATAGCGTTTCCCGGTACGGCAGAGCCAAAGACGGGGGCAAACAAAAATGTCCTTGAAAATCTTGGCATCCGCTCGCCGTATCTGGCGCTCGGGGTTGACCGCCTCGACTACACCAAAGGGATTCTTGAGAGACTCAGGGGTGTGGAATTTTTCTTTGACAAGCATCCCACCTATCGCGAAAAGCTCACCTTCCTCCAGATTTCTTCTCCTACGAGAGAATCTGTCGCCAAGTATAAAGAATATTCCAAAGAGGTAAGCGCCGAAGCCGAACGGATCAACCAGAAATTCGGCACGCGCTCATGGCGGCCCGTCGTACTGGAGAAACGCACGTATTCCCACCGCGAGCTTCTCGAGCTCTACGAGCTGGCGCACGCATGCCTAGTGACTTCGCTTCACGACGGCATGAACCTCGTGGCCAAAGAGTACGTAGCGGCACGCACCAAAGAAGACGGCGTGCTGATTTTGAGCATGTTTGCCGGCGCGTCCCGCGACCTGCGGGGTGCGCTTCTCGTAAACCCGTATAGCGCAGAAGAAACAGCCGACGCACTCTACAGCGCGATCACCATGTCCAAGTCCGAGCAGCATCGGCGCATGAAGAGTATGCGAGACAGCGTACAAGACTACAACATCTACCGCTGGGCCGCTGAGCTTATCAAAACACTCGCGACTTTGGGGTAAAATGTGATATATTCAGTCCGCAACTGAAACCGGGCCCATAGTATAGCGGTAGAACGGTTCCATGGCATGGAACAGGTCGGGGTTCGACTCCCCGTGGGTCCACCAAATTGAATTAGCATCCAAATCCGAAGGGCGCGCGGCGGAGCCGCGCGCATGGACGGGCATTTCCGCAAGGAAATGCCACTCCACTCCCGCGCCTTCGGCGCGGGCGAGTCTTCATATTCAATTATGTGGACCTAGGGGGAATCGAATCTTACAGATTCTGTACACCTTTGCGGTTTTCTTACGGCAAAGCCGCTCGAAAACATCGCAAAGGTCTTCGATTCCCC
>JAGVDT010000025.1 GCA_020058565.1 Minisyncoccota bacterium
CAGAGTGGTGGGCCGAATTCCGTGACGTTTAGCGTAAACATGCTTCCGAATGCCAGCTGCGCATCATCGGCATTTATTCTCGCCTTCGGCGACGGCCAGCAGCAGTCGCTTGCTTCCAATGCATCGTGCGGCAATCAGGTCGTGCAGATAGCGCATGTCTATCCGAGCACGGGCAATTACACGGCGACGCTCTCAAGCGGCAATTTCCAGACAAACCTGCCGGTGCAAATCCAGGCTGCGAACAACACCGTTGCCTTGAACGCAACCGCCGACCAAAACACATCATACAAAGCGAACATCACGGCAACCTACAATCCGGGCGTTACGTGTGCCAGCGGTAGCTACACCGTGAGTTTCGGCGACAATACTTCGCAAAGTCTTTCTTTCGGTACAGGATGCTCCACGCAGACTCAAACGTTGACTCACACGTATTCCGGTGTCGGCCCGTGGCTTATCAGCGCATCTGATCCGCAAGGGCGCACGGTTACCGTGAATTTCACGGGCGTGCAAATTACGAGTGCTGGTGCGGGAGATCCCTTCCAGGTGCTCTTGATCCACGGAGACGGAATAAACAACTCAACAACATTTACAGACGCTTCGTGGAAAGCGCGAGCGGTGACTGGCGCGGGCGGGGCAAAGGTCGACACCAGCGACCCGATAGTGGGCAGCGGCTCGATCCGTCTAGACGGCTCATCGTACGTCTCCGCTGCCGCGAACGAAGATTTCAATTTCGGCTCAGGGCCTTTCACTCTGGATTTTTGGTTCAAGCCCCAGTCGCTCCCAAACCCGTCACAGCAGGCAGCGCTGGTGATGCAGGCAGCATCGAATGCGTCCGATAATTCCCTTGGAGGTGTCGGTGTTGAGTTATTCGGCGACCAGCTCTATTTTGTAGGCCGCATCGGCAATGTCACGTACCATCCGTTTTACGGCAACAGCGTCCACACTGATCCGATCACGCCAGGTTATTGGTACCATGTGGCAATCGTGCGTACAGGCAATGCCGTTACGCTGTATCTAAACGGCGCTTCAAACGGCGGCATCGTAGTAAATGGCTCGACAAACGCTTCGCAGGGAGCCTTCACCATAGGCAGGTACGGCGATTACCATGGCAATTATTTCAACGGCTGGATAGACGAAGTAAATGCAGCCAAAGGCGTTGCGCGCTGGACTACGGACTTCGATCCGCTCACGCGTCAGCCCATCCAGGCAGGACAATAGCTTCACAAAGCCTCTGGGTGTTCTATCACTGACGAAAACACGGGACAAAAGCTTAACTGAACTCTCGAGTTTTCGGAGAAAGCGTACTATGGGCGCTCTTTCGCTTTTGTTCGTACGATACGACACTAGTCTTTCATTCGAAAACTGGTGTGGTGGTATACTCCTCATATGTCCGATGACGACCAGCGAGTGACTTATTTTGCCGCGACGCACACCCGGGGAAAGCGCGACATGTTTGGCATACGCGCTATAGATCGCGGCAAGCACATCTATGTGATCGGAAAGACCGGTATGGGCAAATCCACCATGCTTGAAAACATGGCCATTCAGGACATCCAAAACGGCGAGGGTTTGGCATTTATAGATCCGCATGGCTCTACTGCGGAAAAACTCCTTGATTTCGTCCCGCATAACCGCATCAAAGACGTCATCTATTTTGCGCCCTTTGATGTCGACAACCCGGTCGGTTTTAACGTGATGGAAGACGTAGGCTACGACAAACGCCATCTGGTAGTTTCCGGGCTGATGGGGGCTTTGAAGCGTATCTGGGTGGATGCCTGGAGCGCCCGCATGGAATACATATTGCAAAACACGCTGCTCGCGCTTCTCGAGTACCCTGGTTCGACGCTTCTGGACGTAAACCGCATGCTGACCAACAAAAACTTTCGTGCGGCCGTTGTAGAAAAAATTACCGACCCTATAGTCAAAGAGTTTTGGACCGTCGAGTTCCAGACGTACACTGACCGCTATACGCAGGAAGCGACACCCGCGATACAAAACAAAGTCGGTCAGTTTGTGTCCAATCCGCTGATACGCAATATCGTCGGTCAGTCGAAATCCACTTTCGACCTTAGAAAAATAATGGACGATAAAAAGATTTTCATCGTAAACCTCTCCAAAGGGCGGATGGGGGAAACCAACGCGTCCCTTTTAGGGTCGATGCTCACGGTAAAAATCTATCTGGCGGCAATGAGCCGCGCGGAAGAAAGCGCTGCGCGTCTCGCGAGACTTCCGAGGTTTTATTTCTACGTAGACGAGTTTCAGTCGATGATGAACGAAGCTTTTGCCGACATCCTCTCAGAATCGCGCAAATACAAGCTCGCCCTCACGCTCGCCAACCAGTACATCGAACAAATGGAAGAAAAGGTCCGCGAGGCGGTGTTTGGCAACGTCGGCACCCTGGTCGTTTTTAGAGTCGGACCTTTTGACGCCGAAGTCCTGAAGACCGTCTTTGAACCTACGTTTACTGCGGAAGATTTGGTGGAATTAGGGTTAGGGCAGATATACCTCACGCTCATGATAGACGGCGTCGGCTCGACGCCTTTTTCCGCACAAACCATACCCCCGATAGAGCGCCCGGCTATTTCGTATAAAAACGACGTCATCGAAAGTTCGCGTGCGCATTATGCAGTCGCGCGGGCAAACGTCGAGCGGTCTGTCATCGAGCGTCAGCAAGAATACGCGCCACCGCCTTCAAAAAAGAAAAATGAAGACTTCAAAGACTTCAAAAAGAGGCCGGGTAGTGGAGCCCAGACTTTGAGTACCTACCCCAACCAAAGCCAACAGCAATTCCGCCCGCCCCCTGCCGCGCACCATCAGGCCCCGACCCAGCACTATGGGCATCAGCAGCCTCGTTTTCAGCAGCCAACTCCGCAGCGCCACGAACCTCCGCCTGTGCAGCAGATGCCGCCGCAACCCACTGAGGCTGATCGTATGGGACTCCGCGCTGCCATTCAGTCGGCCCGGCAACCTGATGCGACGACGACTCTTCGTTCTCCGCTAGACATTCTTCGCGAAAAGCAATCAACGAGAGCGGCTCGTCCGACGATGTCGGCAGCGCCAAAACCGGCAAAGCCCCCGCACGCGACTCCTCAGCATGCCTCGCCTCCTGTCAATTCACAGAAACCGGCTTCTGAGGTAAATTCCTCGGATGAAATTTCTCCCGAGGTGCTCCGCAGTGTCATCGGCAAAGACGATCTTCGGGAATAGGTATTTTGGAGGTCAGACCTCCATTTGGAGGTCTGACCTCCAAATTATTCTGCTTGCATTGCTGATTATGCCGGAGGTGGTCTCGGCGCAGGTGGTGATCTCTGAGATCATGTACGACATCTCGGGCTCGGACAGCAAGGCCGAGTGGATAGAGCTCCAGAATACCGGCGCGCAAGCGATCGATATATCAAAGTGGAAGTTACATGACGGCTCAAACCATGTATTTAATGCTCCTCCCAAAAACGGCTCAAGCGGTTCGCTTGTTCTCGAGCCCGGAGCATATCTGATACTCGCGAGCGACGCGGCGACGTTTCGCGCAACGGAGACCGTAAGCGTCTCCGTGATTGATACGGTGATGAGCCTTGGCAATGATGGCGGGAGCATTTCGCTTGTGCATGCAAGCTCATCCGTCGTAGATACGGTTTCGTACAGCAAAGCCACCGGTGGAAATGGTAGCGGAGAGTCTCTGCAGAAAATCAGCGACGCATTCATCGCGGCCAAGCCGACCCCGGGCCGGGCGAATTCTTCCGATCGAATACCTGTATCCGTGCCTATGGCCAAAACAACCAAAAAAACTGCAGTGAAGTCCGCTGCGAAAGAATCGTCGGAAGCCCCGCCTATACATCCGGACGCTGCTTCTACGTCTGCAGATATTCTGGCTGAAGCATCAGAATCAAACACTACTGCGTTTGCGGCTGCTGCGGTTGTGCCAGTTGGCGCTCAAAGCAGTTCTTTTATGCCATGGGCATATGGCGCTCTCGCCATAGGTATAGCTGGTGCGGGGGCAGTGTTGGTGTCTCGTCAGAAAAAG
>JAGVDT010000016.1 GCA_020058565.1 Minisyncoccota bacterium
CCGACTTTGCCATTTCCCCTGCTCGGACAATGGCGCTAGACATCCTGCATATGCAAATGGTGAAGTGGGCCCGGAGTCGGCACAGTGGCTACACGATCTCGCGATCGTTTATCGGTGCTCGATGAGGCGGGACCCTACCGCCCAGCGCATCGAAGGAACCCAATCTCGCAGCAAAAGCACCTGGCTTTTTCGTGCCTCCTGTGTTCGTGCGGGCAAATTTTCCCCGGCGTGCAGTTTTTTTATCACGTCAATAAAGCGTCTCGGAGCAATCGTCGTGAGGCGCGAAAGAGATTCTTCTGAGGGCAAAGCCGGCGAGATCCGGTATTGATCGAGAACGCGGCCGCTGTCTACTTTGTCGGCCATGTAGTGAATCGTCGCTCCCACGTGGGCATAATCGCCATTGAGCACGGCATGCTGGTTCGCCAAAGCGCCGCGATAGTGCGGAGAAATGCCGAAGTGCAGATTGACGGCGTGCCGGGCCACAGAGAGCAGACGCGGCTCTAAAACGGTACTGCCCCACACGGCGAGCACGTCGGGAGAGATCGACTGTATCGTCCTGAAAACCTCGTCGCTATTTATTGAATCGACACGCATGACTTTGGGCAGATATGCCTCGCCGGGATCCGTGCCTTTAGCCTGGAAATTCGACAAAGCCTTTCTGAGGCGCGGGTTGAGCCGGAGCAGCAAAGCGTACCAGAGCTCCTTAACGAAATGTGTTTTTTTAGCCGCCCGGTAAAAACGGACGATTCGTTCAAAAAGACTGGCGCGCTTCGGCAGCTGGATTATTACCAGTTCGACCGCTCCATTGGTTTCTCGATGGAGAGAATTGACAAAATCTTTCTGCGCATTCCCTGGAATGGTAATCACTACAATACTCATGTTGTTTACCTCAGAAGCGCACTATGTGGGTCACACGCATGCGTACGATTATATGAGATTTCCTTCATAAATGCAGAAATGGATGGGTCAGACACCATGTATGCTTCATCTGTCAACATTTTCGGCTTGCGCCCACACAAAGGGATAGGATATCAGATTCTACCCCCGACAGATACCTGTCCCTCAAAAGCGCGCAGAGGCGAATTCACATGCGTAGTGACAACGGGATTCTCAGCTGTACCAAAAAATACGCGATGGTGGCCAAGTCGGACTTTGCCATTTGGAATCATTGGCCATCAGTTCGGCGACGGCACGCGAATATGTCCTTTCGTTTAGCGGCACGCTCCGGCTTCGTCGCACTTTTTCACCAGCGCCTGTATCAATCTTGGACGATGACTTGTGTGCCAATGTCTGCCCATGTATACAGCTCTTCGGCTTTTTTCGGGGCCAAATTTACGCACCCATGCGACCAGGGTTCGCCGAAATGGTCGTGCCAGTACGCGCCATGTATCACCGCACCCTCATAGGTAAAATATAGGTTCCATGGTACGCCCGGCAGGTCGTAATACTGGTCGCTGATACCGGGGATCGGTCCTTGCATATACCGGCTCGGCGTCATTTTGTACACGCGGAAAATGCCTCGCGGTGTCGGTGTAAATTCAAGACCGGTTGAAATAGGTTCGCGCATAAACAAAACACCATCGTCGTACGCGTACAAGAGCTGCTCGGACCTGTCAACGACAATGCGCTTTGTGGTCGAGGCAACGGCGTCTTTTTCAAGGTCATGGTCACCGTCGTCGAAAAAGACCTTCGCGTAATCCCCTGACACGTACCAATCGCCCGTCACGCGCTCCGGATAGCGGAGCGCCCCGTCAAAAAGTATTCTGTACCACGTATGCCCGTCCACAATTTCTTCCCCCTGTATCTTGAGGACCTGACCATTGCGCAGTCGCCCCACGACCGGAAATTCCTCGCCGGGACCGGAGCGTATATTCACGCACGTGCCTTCGTAATACGGCCCGCATCCGTTTACAGCTTCTATATAGCGGAACAAGCCGGGGCTGCCGGGGGTGGTGGTAGCCGAATTTGTTTCTGCTGGTAGAGATGAATTCACCTGCGCGACTTGCGAAATGACGATACTAGACAAAGTGTGCCACCTTGGACCGAGATACGCGTTTACTCCCCACGCAAGGCAAAAGAACGCGACTATCGCGGCGGCTACCCACAAAACCAGCGAATAAGCCGAGAACCGTTTCACTCCGGCATTCTAGTTAAAATACCGCGCGACCACAATCAGGCAGGTCGCTAAACGCGGTCAGGCGCCATGAAGACAAAGTTCATCAAACTGCGGAGAGGGAGGGATTCGAATCCTCATGGAACAAGCTTAGCAGTCAGAAATGAGACAAACAATCATGTTCACAATTGGGTCTCTTCTTCGATGCGCACTTCCCCACTGCCATTCTTCAGCACGAGTAGCCAGATTTGCCCGGACTGGATTTCGCTCAATGTACTTTAGTACTGTGAGCAAGTGTCGGTCATCAGCGATCAACGACGACTTGTACCTGCCTTGGTAAAGATGGCCATTGCCGATAGTTCCCTTGCGCGTGTGATGGCGACTGGCATGGGTTGTGCAGAGTGTACATTTTTCAAGCGTTAGTAACACTTTTGTTGCGGAGGCGATGTCCCGAAATTAGAACCAAAACGTTTTAATTTCAGGAGTGTTGATAGGATTGTACGTAATTTGAGACGAATCTACAAAGAAAATCCTAGCTCCTTTGAGGTTCCTGTTTTCGCCCAAAAACAATATTAGCCACTTGCGCTACCTCTTTGTCTGACAGCTTTGAACCTTCGAGACGAGTGGATGCGCCAGTAGAAGCTATGAGGGTTGCCCGGCGAAGCTCCGCCAGACGTTCCGGCGAGATACCATGATTCTTTTTTGTTCGTTTGGATTTCGTCATAACTTTATAAAGCCTGCTTTATCATTTTAACCACCACGTCTATTTCTTCCTGAGGAGAAGTAACCGTTCGAGGGCCGGGTCTATAAAGAAACTCTCGCGGCTCATACTGGTAGATACCAGCGTCGCTATCTTTGCGCGGAACGATATGCAGATGGAAGTGAGGTACGGATTGGCCGCCTATCTTCTCCTCATTCCATGCGTAGTTAAATCCTTCTGCTCCAAGTGCTTTCTTTAATGCGGACTTGAGTTTGCTTCTTAAATCTTCAATAGCACTCTTTTCTTCCGAGGTGGCGTCTTCATAATACTGGACATGCCTTTTTGGGCACACAAGAATATGGCCGGGAACTATTGGAGTATTAGTTGGGAACGCAAAGGCGAGATCATTTTCAATGATGGTTCGATGCTTTACTTCTTCATTTTTGCAAAATGGACAGTCCATGATTTTTCAAAAGTTCGAATCCTTTTAGGGTTAACTCATTTTAACACTTTTCGATTTTGAAATGTAGCGCAAAATAAGGGAATTTTGATGCTCATTTTCAAAACTACTGGCGGTGACGATGTCCCGAAGTTAGAACCGGTACGGGTGTTCTCGTTCCATCGTGTTGATAAAATTGTACGTCATTTAAGGAGAATTTACAAGGAAAATCCGGCTTATTTTGACGTTCCGGCTTTCGCACAGAAGGTCTATTAGGACCGGATTTTCGCTAACTTAAGAGGATTATTCCTCGCCTTTAGCATCCTCGATCAGCTTCTGCTCTTTCAGGTATCTTGTGACGGCATACCAGCCGGCATTAATGACCGGAATGAGTAACGCCCAACGTGGGTCATTCTCGGCATACGCAAGCAAGATCGGCAACACTGCCGATACAGCGGAGTAAAAGAACACGATCACGAGGTGCTTCAGGGCTTCTTGTGTTGGTGTTGTCATAGTGGTTAGAAGATTGATTTCTTAATGATTGCCAACCCTTCCTCGATTTTCCTCACACCGTCCTCGATAGAAGGATTGGCTGTTTGTTGTCCGGCGAGTGCGACCAGTTCGTTAAGGATCGCTTTATTGCTTGCCGGACAGTTTGGTTTCTTTGAGAAAATCTCAAAGTGGCCAACGATGTGACTCCGGTCGATTGGAATCTGCCACCGCTGGCAAATCTCTCGGATGAGGGTTGCGCTGGACTGCTTCATGGCATCAGTCCATATGTCATTTGGACCGCCCTCGTGCTCTATGCCGATCGTGTAGAGGTTTGGATTGATGCCTGGCTTTATAAGTCCCCAGCTGGGAGCATCTACTCGGCCGGCATGCCACGCCGCATCCTGCTCGTTGACGTATTGGTGAACCTCTCCGTTTTTTCCTATCCCGTAGTGAGAGCTTACTTGTGCTGATGGGTTGGCGAACCACGAGTCAGTGCCAATGAGTGTGCCGTCCATGATGTGGATCACGATCGCTTCCGGTCGGTACCCCTTACGGCCAGACCAGAAGTTTGGAGATTTCTTTTGAATGATGTTCATATCGTTATTTGCTAATGGTTAGTAGTAAGTTGATTAATGCTGTGATCAAACCTCCCACTGAAGCAGTGGCGATGATCCAGAAAAATCTTTTGAGCCAGTCAACATCTGTACCTACTTTGGTCAGTTCGGTCTGTATGTGAGGAAGATGATTATCCTTGATGTCGTTCACGGCTTTCTCGACTCGGTCGATTCGTTCATCTTGTATTTGGTTTTGGTATGTTTCTTTTTCCATAGGATTATTTCGGTACATAGGCTCGTTCAAACTTGTTGATCAGACCTCTTGATTCCAATGCTTGTTCAAGCCGGTCTTGCAGTTCCTGATCTCGCCAGAATTTCTCTTTCTCTATGTCCACCGGCTTTGCTTTTGCGCCTACGAGGCCATAGAGGAATTTCACTGCACCCGATGATTTGTCATCGGTGAGTTTGCCGGCGGTGTTGTAGAACCTCCCCAATGCAGTGTTGAGGAAATGGAGTTTATAGGCATTACCTCGATAGCTCACTGACCCGTCTTTGTTTTTGTGTTCGCTCACCTCAAGCCATTCACGCAGTCCGGGTATGGCGTTCATAAACGGAAAGACCCGACTGTTTTCCTCAATCGGTTCACCAGTGAAGAGATTTTGTCCAGTACCGACCTCGATTGGATACTTCAAAATTGGAGACAGTTCACCGACCATGCTTTGCACGGTTCGTTTAGCATCTCCTTTCCAGATCCTGTTGATGTCCTCAACGGGCAGACCCAATCCATACAGGTACTGTGAGAATCCATCTTTCTCTCCAAGTCGGACCGGCAGACCCTCTCGCATATACGGAGGCAGGTACTGGAATTCCTCTTTGGCTTTTTCTTTGTCTGTCTGAAGGTTCTCGGTCAGCTTTCCGATGGCCGCATATTTACCCGGTTGTTTGATCATCTGTTCAAACTGAAGCGGAATGTTGCCGCGCGTCCATCGGTAGAACGGCATGAGTCGCTTCATTATGTTTTTCTCAAACGATGTCAGTGCTTCCGGTGCATAGTCGAAGTGGAATTGGAATACCGATTTGGCGGCTTGCTCGGGTGCGTCACCTTTGATTATGCGATCAACAAAGAGTGGCAATCTCAGTCTGTTCTCGACTGTTTCCATTGCATACTTCGGGGCATCCATAAGCTTGGCCACCGGCCCTTTGCCTATGTCTTTTTCGACCTCACGCATCACATCCAAATACCCAGGTTGTCCTACGACTCCCAGTTTGTTGGCCAATTCAAGGATTTGGTCATACGAGTATTTGGTGCCTAGTTTGGTAGTGATTGTTCCTTTGACGCCTCTTGCGATTTGATCACCCTGCAAGTAACGAGCAGGGCTCTTTACGCCAGCGATCCAGTTATTGAAAATTCCACCGATTGAGTTTCGAACGTGGAATGCCGGAAACCATCCGGTAACTGATCCTTTCCAGAATCCGAGCACTTTGTCGTAGAGTCCAAGAAACTTTTTCGTTGCATCCTCGTCGGTCAAGACTCTGTAGGTATCGTCTACATGCTTCACAATTGGTTCTGGTAGCAGTACGCCCTTTAATTGCGGTACAGAGCTTTCAACGTATTTGATGCCGTTCTCAAAAATCGGTTTGACGACCTCTTTGGTGCTGATCTTTCCGGTGATCGGACTCTTTACCTCTTTAGTGACTATGTTGGCGGCACGGCCGAATTCCTTTCCAATGTCGGTTAGGAAGTCGTAGGTCTTGGTTGCCTTGATGTGTTCGGCTTTACGGGCGGCAAACGCTTTGAACGCATCCTCCTCAAAGAGTTGGACTCCGTATCGGCTCTGGAAGTATTTGTTTATTCCCTCGATAGTGTCGTCGATGGTTCTTGATTTGGCGAACGGAGTCTTTGGTCGCAGTGGTCTGCTTATTTCCGAAGTGATGTTTGCACCAGTCTTTTGCAAAAAGTCGCGTCCCTCTGGTGTCAGGTAGTGACGCAGGTAATCTGGCAATTCGTAGTCGAGGAGTCCTCGGGCTTTTTCTGCAGTGGCAAATTCTTTGTGCTGTCCACGGATGTTGTTTATAAGATCGTCCACGATCTTGTTTCCGGTCTCTGCTTTTCGCATTGCTCTCTCGGTCACCACAAAATACTGGACCGGCTCATCAGCTTTTTTGCCGACCAATCCAGCTAGTTTGTGACTACCATCGAGAACCTTGAGACCCTCATCGGTCTGTAAGAGCACGATTCTTGATGTACTTCTCTTGGCCGTCTCTCTTTCGGTTTTTTCCAATACTTCTTTTTGAACATCTTGAGACAGACTTGAGAAAATATCGGCCGGCTTCTTTGTTGCCGTCTCGGTGATTACGAGGTTGTCGAGGTTTACTCCCTTGGATTTTATAAATTCACGCTCTGAAGCTTTCAGTCCGGAAAGGATTGCATCAGCTGGTTTTGCGCTCGCCATTCCCTCAATGGTTCGACCGATTGTGACACCGGCATTTTTCCCAAGAGTTTCTCTCGCAGTCTTTCCCAGTGCGGCCGCTTCCTCTACGGCTTTGCTTACTTCGTCACGAGTCGCTTTGCTGAAGCTGGAGAATTTGTCGACATACTCCTCTCCAATACCACCGGGCAGATCCTTTATCGATTTGAACGGCACAAACGCTTTGCCGGCCAAGTCTTTTGCGCCTTGGTAGACTTTGCCAAGCACCGGAGTCTTTTCGGCGATCCAGTCTGCGGCCTTGAATGGTGCGGTCACCACATTTCTCGGCAATACTTGCGTTCCAGCAAATTTAAGACCGCCTTTTGCCAGTAACTTTTCGCCACCCTCCTCGAGCACTTTTTTGGCAAGTAGTTTTCTTGCACCCTCCTCGCCAAGTTCGACAATGGATTTCTTGAG
>JAGVDT010000066.1 GCA_020058565.1 Minisyncoccota bacterium
CATACGAGCCTCCTCATGTTTTATACTGCGCTAAATATGCTAAATGGCGCCCCGCACCGCAAGTCCCTTGTAATTCCGTTGTTGGCAGCGCTTTCTTCCTGATACTGCGTGCTGTAGCTCACCCGTCGAGGGTAACCCTAGACATGACTAGGCTTGAGATCACCTGTTGAAGATATTTTTGTCGCGGGGGCTGTCGAGGGTAACCCTAGACAGGCTGGTGGGGACTGAACGATAGCCAGTCTGCGATAAAATCCTTAAATTCAGTCGTTTCTTGAAAGTATTCTGGGAACACTTCTCTTGTAAGAATGAGTGACTCTTCCCGTTCTATGCCGATGTATTCCTGATAACTTGAAAATCTGTATCTTTCGAGAAAATCTTGGGCTCCATGCAGATCAGCTATTCCTTTTTCTTTCCATTTGCTATCCAATAACTTCATAGGATTCAGGTGGATATACGAATACAGGTATTTTAAGTACTCATCATTGTTCGCATGCTCAGCCTTGTACGGACCTTGGAAAAGAGACCCGACTCGCCCGTGAGATTTGTTAAAAAACATCGCGTACGCCGTAGTCAGCTTCTCCATGAACGCGCTTATGCCGCCTTCGATTATTTCTTGTAACAATATGTGGAAATGGTTTGGCATAAGCGTATATGCTCCGATAGCGACGAGAGGCTCCCCTCGATCGATATCTTTTAGGAGCGCGTTCTTTACGCGGTCATACTTCACAGAAACTGTACTGTTACACAGAAAGAGCAGCCGCAGGAAGCGTTCGTATTCTCCTTTATTTGTGAATATCTTGCGTTTCTCTACACCACGATTGTAGACGTGGTAATTTTCCCCAACGGATATATCCAGCCCCCTCTGCATGGCCACGACTATACGCCTGGCCTACGAATCTGTCGAGGGTAACCCTAGACAATTTTGAGGTTTGATTTATTTTCGATACAGTCATCAAGTGGAGAAAGATATTAAACGTGATATATACGACTCGCTCTCGCCTGCCGACTACCGGTACTGGGATGCGGATGTTGCTGCATACCTCTCTGAAAATGCATACACCAAATACAAGTTGGCGGTAGAGTTGGCTCTCGTAAAAGCGCTCGCGAAACATAAGATTTGCTCACCGAGCATTGTCAAAGAAGTAGCGCGTGCTTGCGCGCAGATCACCACCGCTGAAGTTTACGAAGAAGAGGGCCGGATCAAGCACGATATCCGCGCGTTGGTAAATTGCATTCGACGAAAAGTTTCTGATAAAGCAAAGCCCTACGTGCACATGACGGCAACGTCGCAGGACATTATCGACACCGCAAACGCCGCACGATTTCGCGATGTTACACAAAAGGTCTTGATCCCATCGCTTGTAGAACTCGAGAAAACCCTCGTGAAAATAGCAATGAGTGAGGCCGAAACTGTGCAGGTAGGCCGCACGCACGGCCAGCACGCCGTACCAGTCACCTTTGGTTTTACCGTCTCGAGCTATGTCTCGCGCCTCGGACAGTCGATACTCGCGCTCCATGACCTTTCAGAGGGCTTGAGAGGCAAATTTGCGGGCGCTGTAGGCGCGTATAACGCCTCTAGTCTCTTTTTTTCCGACCCCGAGGGCTTTGAGACGGACGTCCTTAGCGAAGTGGGTCTGAAGGCTTCTGAGCAGTCTTCGCAAGTTACCCCCAACGAGCCAATGGTTCGCCTCCTGGCGGAAATTTCCATTGCCTGCGGCATTATGGCCAATCTTGCCGATGATATGCGCCACCTCCAGCGCACCGAATTAGCCGAGATCGGCGAAGAATTCGAAGCCGCGCAGGTCGGCTCAAGCACCATGCCGCAAAAAAGAAACCCGATAAATTTTGAAAACGCCAAAAGCCTTTGGAAAACCATCGCACCGCGCATAACCGTGGCATTCATGGACCAAATATCCGAGCACCAGCGAGACCTCACCAACAGCGCCTCGAGCCGGACCTACGGCGAAACCGTACTCTATGCGGTATCCATCGCCAAACGCCTGAGCCGCACAATGTCTAAAATAAAAGTAGACAAGAAAAGCGTCGGTGCGAATCTCTCACGCAATCTTGGCCTTATCGCAGCAGAACCGCTCTACATTATGCTCGCCGCGCTGGGGCACCCCGACGCGCACGAAAAAGTCCGCGAACTGACACTCTCGGCGCAAAGGACGAACACTCCGCTTGAAGCAGTCGCGCTATCCGACAAGGAGCTCGAACCCTATATCAAAAAAATGTCCGCAGAGCAGAAAAAAGTACTTGCCAAGCCGTCACGGTATACCGGCGTCGCCGCAAAAAAAGCCTCGAACGTGGCCAGACGTTGGAAAAAGAAATTGTCGTTATAACTCAGGACCGCCACGCTCTGCATGACGGTCCCCTATGCCCTATCTAAGAGCCGTGTACGCTGCAACAGATCCAAGCGCGATCCCCGGCGTATTGGCAACGACGATAGGCCATGCAACCGGGCTCAGGAGGAAGCCGTACAGAACCCAGACGACACAGTTGACCACAATTGCCGTCGCAACCACCCAGGAGCCCTTTTGTCCCTGGATATTGCGCCGTATTTGATCAATAAGCGTCAGCCACAGCCCTAACGAAACCGCTGTGCCAAGCCAGCCTACAGCGTCTGCCAAGATCATCTTTATCTCCAAGAAAAGCTGCCCGGCCAAACCTATCCGAGAATAAGGTTTTGGTCAAACTGTCAAACTACTGAACAAGCTCTTTCATCCTGGCTTCAAGGCTTGGCATGTCCAGCGGCCCGCGCTGATGGAACACTATATCCCCGGCCTCGTTGATAAATACCGTCTCAGGCATTGCATAACCGCCGATTGATTTGAAAAAGCTGTCTGTCGGATCGAGCAATAGCTCTATCTGATCGCCCAACCCAAGCTGTCTAGTGAATTCTTTGGCTATCGGGACAGGCTCAGCGCGATTCACCGCCAAGATGTGAATTTTGTCGCCGTACGTCTTTTTAAGCTCTGCGAGGCGCTTTAGTTCTTCCGCACAATACGTGCACCAGGAAGCCCAAGCATAGGCCACGAGTAGTTGCCGGCGGTACTCGTAGAGATGCACGTCCGTGCCTTCGTAACTACCCAAGACCAGACTGAATTGCTTGCCAAAATTACTATCAGCTGGTTTTTGGGGAACTTTGAAAAAGAAGTACGAGAATGAAAAAGTAGCCGCTGCCAATAGCGCTGCCACGATAAGAGCCTGTTTGTATGAATCTTCAGCGACCATGCAGACATTTTACCCCTAAAAACTAAGTATCAAGTATCAGGTAGCAAGTATCAAAGAATTCTTCTGATACTTTGTACTTGATACTTTTACGCTTGTTTGATACTTGCTGCTTGTTACCTGATACTTTTATGTCTTTACCCTGTCCAATTAAATAGCATCACGGAGAAGTCAGCGAGGTTTACCTGTTGGTCGCAGGTATAGTCTGCTTCCGCGTCGTCACTCTGCCAGTGCAAAAGGAATATAGAAAAGTCCACAAGGTTGACCTTATCGTCCTCGTTCATATCGGGTTTTCCGCACGCGCCAGCCGCGCTTTCGCCAACACGCAAATTTATCTGCTTGCTGTAGCCGCTCTGTATTTGATCTGCACGCTTCACGCGGGCCTGCACCGCATAGAACGCCTCTGCAAATGATTTTGTGTCTATGGGCACGCTCCATAGGCCGCTGCCGCTTGAAGTGGCGTGATACGTCAGGATGTTAGAAAGCGCCGCGTTGCCGGTGAGGCTCACTACCCGCACCTCTACTGCCGAGTTCGGCGAAGCGCCTCCCGAAACCTCGACTATCTCGCCCGCCTGGACGCTTTCGCTCGAGAGTCCGATTGTCGGCGGAATAGTAATCTCGGTTATCTCATTTTTTGTCCCCTGCGCAATCGTCAGCGTCGTTCCATAGAGGGACGAAAGGAGTCCCTTGCCGTCTTCTGTGTAGAGTTGAAAGCCATACGTGCCTCTCTCCAAGTTTGCCACCGATGTCTCAAATTCGCCGCTCCCCTGCGCAGTCACCGTCCCGACTTTCACGCCGTCTTTGAGGACGGTCACGATCGAGCCCGGGATAGTCGAGCCGGAGACCGTTACGCTCGCTAAAAAGAGAACATTCGAGCCGTTTGGAAATTCCCCGCTACCGCCGTTGCCGAGATTTCCTGTTAGGCCGCTTGTCACAAAACCTTCTGTCTCTATTGAAGTATTGCTTATAGGTGTCGGCTTTAGTGTAAATGAGATCAGATAATCATCCGAGTTTTCAGCTCCGCCGAGCGTAGCCTTGCAGCGAACATAGTAGTTGTAGGTTGTCTCATTTTGGTGGCCATAGACAGGCACATAATGCAGCGTACCGCTTGACGGGAAGAAACTGTGGGTCATATTCCCGTACAAGATGTCCGTGGAGGTCGCAAAGCGGCAGTTCGCATAGATATCCGTCTCCAGCGAAAGCTCGATCGCCGTATTACCGGCCGCGAGGATACCGGACGGCAGGCCGTTGAAGCGATCCGGGGCGATTACTGGCATCGTAGCGACGAGTCCTACCGGACTTACAATAGCGATCATTGCGTTGCTGCTATCTATTCCGGCGTTCAACTCGTCTCGAGTCAAAACAATGATCGAATACGAACGCACATCGTCTGGATTTATTATGTCGTCGGCGCCAGCCGCGCCAAAACTCGCATTGCTGCCGAGTTTTATTCTTACCTGTTCGCCCGCCGCTATTCCCTCTAGAGAATTCAGCGAAATCGTGACGTTGCCGGAATTCCCGCTCACGACGGAAACGCCGTCGTTTACGGCATCGGGTGCGGTAGATAGACTACGCTCCACATACGGGCCCCCGTTTGCCACGGCCAGATCCACGTCTTGGTAATCAAATCCTGCGGGTATATCGAATTCTCCCGACTCGGGGGTGATCATAATGCTTCCCCCGGGGGGAACAGTCTGCGGCACGGTAAATGTGATGGTATGAGTGGCTGCGGTGGTGGGCGCCGAGGTCGAAATAAGGTCGCTCACGGACGTCAGCCGTGCTGCATATGTTTGCATAACGAAAACACACACAAAAGCCACCGCTAAGAGCATGAGCGTCCAGCGCATGCGCTAATTGTCGCATACCCGACAGCGATATTCATTTGCGATTTTTCTCGCTGTTAATTCTCCTCAGCGAAGATCAACAGAGAATTTGCTCCCCAACATCCCAGGTTTTCTCCGGCGACGGCAATCAAGATAAAAATTCAATCCCATCAGCGCACAGAGCACGAGACTAAGTGCAAAGCTCGCAAAACCCATGATTTCCCCGAGTGTAAAACCCCGAGGCCTCTCGGCCGCGCTCATCGCTATTTCGCGCTCTGCGAGCGCTCTTTCCTTTTCCGAGAGCTGCTCGGCGATCAAACTGTGCGGGTTCGGAGAAACAGCAGCAGATAACGAGACGCCTGTGCTCGCTGCCAGACTACCCGCATTGTTTACGAAGCGTTCAGGGGTCATTTGCAAGAGCGGAAACACAAACCCGGCAAACACGGCCGCAAGCGCAATCAGATTAAGGCTCTGCTCAGATCGCACATTTCGAGTGTGGCGTCGTAGCTTTCTCATGGCTGTTAAGAATTGAAAAGTATCCGTCGTCGGTAATTTGCTGCGCACATTGCCATAGTATATTTGATTTTTCCCATGCCGGCGCTCGGCGGCTCTATCCATTTGTCGTACACAGGCACCCTCTATGCGAAAGCCAGAAAGAGCGCCGCAAGGAACAATACGCACACGAGAAACACGATCAGCGTAACCACTATCATGCGCGAGCCGCTACGCTGGTATTTTCGGGCATAGTAGTCCGCATCGCGCGAACCGTCGGATATGCCCATGTCACGCAATTTGCGCCTGATGTAGAGGCGTATCATCACGTACATACCCACGATCACGGCTAGAAGCGCCCCCAACACGACAGCGATCGGCTTTAGAGGTAGCACCCAAAAAGAAGTGGTACCGAAAATGGTCTTTATGTCCACTTCCCCGTACGCAAAGCTCGCCGTGGCCTGATACCTGCCAAACGCAAAACCTTCGTATTCCCATTTTGCAGGATATGTTCGCGTAGAGCCCGGAAAGACCGGCGCACCGTTTTGATTCACTTCGATCGAGCCGACGCTGCGCCCGAACATGTCGGTTATCTCTATGACACCATGCGGGCGCACCAGGACATTCCCCGAGTTCTCTATTTTTGAGACTAAGTCCACCACTCCGACCCCGTACAGGAGTTTGCCGGTCGAGAATTCACGAAGCTGCGCTTGCTCGCGGATATCGCCGGCGATCTTAAGGCTTACGATCGTACCCACGCTGTAATTAACAGCCGATCCTGCGCCACCTGGTTCGGTGGGCGTATTGGTGAGGAAAAGTGCGCCGAAATGCGCTCCTGGATTCGTCTGGCTGGGGACATGCACGGAAAAAGTGATCGTCTTGGACTCCCCTGACTTAAGTGTGACGGCACCCTCGGGAGCAGAAATCCAGGAGCTGAGCTCATACCCTGTTTGTTCCCCCGCTTGCGCAAAAAGCGGCAAGCCGGCATCGTCGAGCCCTTTGATATCTTGCGAAGACAGATAGAAGGTGCGGTCGGCATTGGCAAGATTCTTTACGGTTATCGAATACCGGGTGAACCCTCCGAGCTCGACATTGTCTTCAATGATGGCTGGCTTTACCTGCAAACCCTCTGAAGCGCTTTGGGCATGAACAGAGACTGGAGCAAACAAACCGCCTGCTAGGAGCGCTATCGCCACGATCCTAAACGAAAAGTCTACTATCATATTCGGTGAGCGTGGCGAAATTGTGCGCCAATGAGACTCGTTGTGCAAGCTATTTCCCGGGGATTCGGATACTCCGGCATTGATCTGTAAAGAACTATTGATGAGGCGCTTCGAGATTGTTATGCCGAGCATAGAGTTAGGTGGCTTTCGTATGCCGGTACTTTAGCACGATTTTCGGTGGACACCACATAAAGCATGTGTTCCGCTTGCGAGCGCGACCGGTTTCGACGAACCTTAGAAAGTCGGTGTTGCAACGTATGTGAGGACGTTTGTGTAATCACCTGCAGGAAGGAGTGTGGTCGTCTGGATGGCATAGGCTACTTTGGCGAGGCCGGCGTTCTGAGTAGTACCGTCGGACGGGCCGTTATGGGTGAATATAACGCGAGGCGTAATGATATTGCCGACGAACGGTGTAGTCGATGTCGCCACGAATTCGCCGCTTCCCGTGTCCGCGTCATCGCTCGTAATGCCGAAATGCGCATACGTTTGATAGCTGTCCAGTATGCCCTGCGGAGCGGTCCACTCAATAGGTGACGTGGTGGTCGCCCCATCCTTGAAGAGATAGATAAGCGCGCCAGAACCTGATGTCGGTGGCTGATTTTCCTGGACCGTGACTGAAAATCCGTTGGTGGCGTTCGTGGTCACGTTAAGCTGCTGGCCTATGATGGCCGGAACGCCTGGCGAAAGGGTACCAAAAGGCAAGGTCGTGGCGGTAGACGTGATTGTCGTCGTGGTGCTGTTTACCGATGTGCCGCTGTTTACGCCGGTCACCGTAAAGGTGAAGGTCGAGTTGACCGAGGCCGTCAGAGTAACGTGCGGGAGTATTGCCACGCGCGTTTCACCGGAGCTCGTCTGCGTACCACCAATCGTGATGCGGTATGAGTTGGTGCTGGCAGGATTTTGCCATAGAAGGGTACCCGCTGCGCCGACCGTAACGGTAATGGCGCCCGCTGCGATCGTATCGTTGGCGCATACAGTAAACGTGAGGTTTTCATCGGAGCCGTTGTTATACGTCGAGGTGGCGTACGCCTCGCTCGCGGCGCCTGTGCATCCTCCCTCGGCAACATGCGTAAAACCTGTTACGGTGATATCGGTGGTGGTAGCGCTTGAATAGAACTGATCAAACGCGTGCGTCGTGGGGTCAAGTTGAATTTTGATGGTCTCGCCTGCGGTTGTCGAGGTCGCATTGGTAAACGAAATGACGTGTCTCGAGACACTGCCGTTGTTAGAGTCGGAGAGCGTATCGCTAATCTCGCTCATATACGCCGCGTTTGCTTTGGAAACGAATGTCGGCACTCCCAGCGCCCAAAAAAGCACAGAAACAACGAGTAGAACTGCGATCTGAGACATAAAACTCCTCTCAAATCGCTGACCCCACGCTTCTTCAATTTTCATATTTTAGCGAGCGCAAATTAGAATAAAAATAATGAACCATCTTCCCATGAAAGAGAGCACGACGTACATGATTATAGCCGTTTCAGTAATGTATTACGCCACAAAATGCCCTTTTGTGTGGATAACTGGACTTTAGCTGTATTTCGGAGCGAACCGGCTTTGCTCGCCGACACAGGCCTAGAGCGCAACCGAGCGAGTCACCCAGGAGACGGAAAGAATAGCTTCTGGGAGAGATTTCCGTACTATTTCCAGCTTATGGGGTTAGAGTTTCTTCCTGAGAATCAAGGGCCTTAATATTGAAATCCCGTTCGCTGACGAGAACCTTCGCGAAATAAAACCACCCACCCGCTATAACCAGGCAGATTACGAACATAAACGCGAAAAACAACCTGTATTTCCTGAAAAACTCACTCTTGGTTAGGCTGGGACTATCAATCGCCGGAACGCCCGGACTGGCTGCGGCGGGCACGGTCGCGCGCATTTTACGAAGATCGACCACGCTTTCCCGTATCGGCTCCATCATGGTTTCCAGTATCGGAGCGTGCGACACATGTTCCTGTGCCGGAATGATTGCGCCGTATCGTTCCCTTTCAAGAGCAAGCGCACTTCGGATGTATCGGCGAATAAACCAGGCCAAGAGGAGAAGGAGGAGCGCTATAGTGCCGAAAGTCGCAGCCACCGGCACGATCGGCACAACCCAAAAATACGTTGTGGCGGTAACATTCTTCTTCCCCTCATCGCCGTACGCGAGCGTAACCACGGCGCTGTATCGGCCAATGTCAAAGACATCGGACTCGCCTTCCCACGAAAACTCGAACCGGCGGATCGTCTTAGGAAGCGCGTTGCCGAAGTTTGCTTCCTGGTTTATCAGTACCTTTCCGCGCTCCTTGCCCCACATGTTATAGATGGTCACGTCGCCCTCCGGCTTCAGGTGCGTGTTGCCCGTATTTTCAAATCGCAGCACGAAATCAGCTTTGGGCGTCTGATACAAGTCTTTGTCGGAGGTGAATTCCCGTATGCGTCCGCTCTCTATGACGTCTCCCTTGACGCGCACAAACATCAGGGATGATACGTAGCTCGAAATCTTCATTTGCGAGCCCGAAGCCGACGTCGCGAGCGGTTCGGTTCCGACCAATATGGCCGCATAGTGGCCTCCCGGCTCAGCATGAATGGGAATGGATACGGTGAAATTCAGTGTTTCGCTCCTTCCGGCCTTGATTGTGATGGGCACCGCCTCGAGCGTCACCCAGCGCGCAAGCTGCGCGGATACAAGCGAGGGATCTTGCGGCCCAAGGACGGGTATGAATTTACTCTGGCCAGATTCTCCGCTAGCTTCCATGTCCACGACCTGCGCGTAGTAGGTGACGTCGTATGAATTGTTGTTGACGATTTTAAGGCCGCTGGCCCACGTCTCTCCAGGGCCGATAGTGAGCTGAAACAAGGGTGGCGTAAGCGTCACGGAAAGACCAGCTTGAGCGCTAGCAGTCATTGGCAAAAAAAGCGCAAATCCCAAGATACAAGAAACAAAAAACAAACAATGCTCAAAATCCAAATTCAAAAAACCAAGCGCAAGCCGGCGTCGCATTGAATTTTGGATATTGGTGCTTGAGATTTGTTTGGTCATTGTTTCTTGTATCTTGTTTCTTGTTCTACGCATTTGTTTCGAGTTTTCATACTTATTTACGTTCTTTTCTTCAAATTAACGGTATGTCCTTCATGTATCACCTCGGCATTATTTTGCGGCCGAATCTTCTTTAAGTCGATAGAGTGGCCCGCATGATGCGCTGATGCTTGTTCCGTTTCAAGCTGCACAGACCGATCCGCCGAAAATTCTTGACGATCTGAAATGCTCTGAATCGGTGTCGGCGCATGAACAGGCTCGGAAAGAGCCACTGCAGAATTGCTCGGCTGCGCCAATGCGCGTTCTTTTGCGATGTCGTGCGGCGTGAGCCTTCCTCGTTGCTTAAACGTCGCGAACAGTCTCGACGCGATCACGATATTTTCCGCAATGCGTAAAATTATGCGCTCTTTTGGCTCCGTTTTGGTTGTTATCGATGCCTTAGGCGCGACTTTTGCCGGATGGATAGCAGGCGTGGAGAAAGGCGGAATGTACATCGCTGCGGCTTGCGCAGGGTGCGTCTTCAAAAGGCCAGCCATCGCCAATTTTTGCAGATGCTGCTCTTCGAGCCACCGGTGGAAATAAAGCCCGAGTGCAGCCAAAGCAATCACGCTCCCGACGACTATCCCGAGTATTTGTTTCCACGGCACGATCCAGAAAAATATTGTGTCCTGGACCGACGCGGTCTGTGCTTTCCCATAATTTACCGTAATGAGCGCCTTGAATTGCCCGAAGCCGCTTGCAGCGCTCCAGGCGCTTGCCAGCTGCGCTGTTTGCTCCGGGGTTATGATTTTGCCATCTCTATTTACGTCTATGGTGGCCACTTCTTGCCCTCTACGATCATAAATGCGGATATCACCGGTCGGATGGAGGTCTTGATTGCCGATATTTTGCAGCTGATAGTTGAACAGAACGTCGTCGCCGGAAAACGCCAGACGATCGGTTGCGAATTTCACAAGCTGCAGATCTTCTTTCGCATCGGACAAAACTTCCACGTTTACGGACGCGTAGCCGTCAGGATGCTTGTTCTCGGTATCGTCCCGCGTGCCGCCATTGGTAAAATTTATCTGTACATGGTACTCGCCCGGCACCGCGTTCATGTTCACTCGTATCACAAAAGGTACCGACTTCGACTCCCCCGGCTGGAGCTCGATGATGCCGCGCGAAAGCTCTATCCAGTTGGCAAGCGAATCCGAACGCGTATCAGCATTTCCCGCATACGAAAAATTCAAGTCGCCATTTTCGGGATTTACGTCTTCAACTGATGGAAACAACCGCAGCGGCCGTGCGCCGGTATTCTGGAGCGTCAGGGTTTCTCGTATGATGTCCCGCTGTTTCGCTTTCAGGTCGATTACGCCAGGAGAAACCTGCAGGTAGCGAGGAGCTTCGGCATGCACAGTCAACGGCAAAAGTGATGCAAATCCCAAAACACAAGAAACAAGAAACAAACAAATACCAATATTCAAATTCCAATGTCCAAACCCAAACAGCCGTCTGTTTGGGTATTGAATATTGGTGGTTGAGATTTGTTTGGTCATTGTTTCTTGTATCTTATGCCGACCGCTTTATTTCGAATTTCGCACTTCGGATTTTCATTTTTCAAAATACCGGGACCACAATGTAGGAAACCGTCGATGCATAGGTGTCCGCGTCCTGCAGTCCGTGCGCCTGGATCTTATAGACAATGTCGGTGGTTTTGTTGTTTGTCGGCACCGCACTATACGCCACTTCATGCAAGGTTTGCGCGAATTGCGCATACGTATCGTCGGCCGCAAAACGCGTCGAGCCGCCGCCAAGCACTGCTTCGGTGGTATGATAGCCCCAACACCCGGAAGCAGATGAAACACACGCACTTGCCCAAGCATCAGGAGAGGCATTCGTGGCATTGATCGGCGTGATCGCGGTTCCCTGCTCTCCGAGAAACCCCTGCGGTTCGACCACAAAAACCTGGTAGCCGGTACTGGCATTCGTGGAAACGGTCAGCTGCTGCGCCGCAGTCAAGGGCGTGCCTACCGGCAACGTGCCGAAGGCGATTTCGTTGGACGTTGAATCGATGCTTGTCGTCTCGCCGCCCACCAGTGTCGATGCCGGGTAGCCGGATACCGAAAACGTGAGCGTGCTGCCCCCGGTCACCAGTGACGGGTACGTCTCTCCAGTGTCTGCCGGGACCCCAACGTCGCCGCCAGGATCATAGAGCCGGAAAAAATATATCTGTGACGGCGGTGAGCCGGAGCTTTGTAGGGTGAATTCATATTCCACGATCGCACTCGGTTGGTGAGTGAAAGGGTTGGTCCCGATGCCGCTTTCGTTGTGGGTGCCGCAGCCATTTCCGACACTACCAGTACATGCGTCCGTGTCGGTCAGCAGTCTTGTAGAGACGATGTCGCCATCCGTGTCGACACCGTTGGCATAACACCAGACCGAAAGAGCCGTGCAATCGCCTATCTCAACGACGTCGTGTATATCGGCCGAAAAGTCCGACACGGTAGAATACTGCAGCCTGAATTTTTTGTCAGTTACGCCATGGCCAGCGGTTTCCGAAACTGCTATGCGCAGCTTGATCTCGTTTTCGTTTTCAATGTTGATGGGTGCGACATTTTCGTCTTCTAAGTCCGCAGTTGGCGTTTCGCTCGACTCGTCGTCGTACCAGCGCCAATTTTTGGTTTTGGGAGTAAAGGATTCCGAGTATTGAAACCCGGTATCGAGCATGAAATTCGTACTTGTGGACTGGCCACCCGCCGTCTGTCCGCCGGTCGATACGGATTGAAATGACGAAGAGGTGGCTCCGGCGCCAAAGTCATTGATGGATTGGCCGACATGAAAACTGGTGCTGGTGCCGGTGTCGGCGAAAACGAAACGAACCAGTACTGCAAATAGCATGACCGCTATGATGATCGCTGATGCTGGAGAAGCGGTCGAGACATTCATAGTCAATGTAAATACGAAATCTGAAGCACGAAATTAGTCGGAATGACCAAGATACAAGAAACAAGAAACAAACAGTATTCAAGGTCCAAATTCAAATATCCAAACAAACACTGGTTTGAGTATTGAGTATTAGTACTTGAGATTTGTTTGGTCATTGTTTTTTGTATCTTGTATCTTGTCTCTTATTCGATATTTACTATTGCCCCGTCGAGGTGGCATTCTGTATCGGACCTACTTCAACGACCTTGTTTGCCGCCGGATCATACAGAATCGCGCGCGCCGCTTTTTGGTACATCAGCACGATGTCGCCCACCTTTGCTCGGTCAAAAAACGCCTGGCCTTTGAGAGCGCTAAGGTCGCTTACTTTGGCGAGTGCCGGAGATTCGCCGTCGGGCAAGACTATTAAGGATGCGACCTTGGCGATGATTTCGGATTCGGACAATTCTTCAGGCGCTACAGCGGCAGCCGCCGACTGCGCCGGCACGCTTTCAGGAGTCTTCCCGAACGGCGAACGGGTCCAGAACATACTATATATATAGTATGCGCCTCCCAAGAGTATCAGTGCCCCTACCCCCGCTACGGCGTACATTTTCCATGAAAAGCCTTTTTTTTCAGGCAGTTTGAAAGCGATTTTCGGAGATACGGCCGAAGGAGCGGTCGGAACTGCGGACGGCCTGAAGGCGGAGACTGGCTGTTGTGGCGCGATAATTGGCGCAGAAGGCGCAGGGTTTGGCGCGTGCACTACCGGCGGTGGTGGCGCTTTTTTCAGCTTCCTAAGATCAACACTCATCGAATCGTCCATATGAATAAATTTATCTGGCGCTGAGCCAGTAGTTAGTAATGCACGCACAACCTAGCGCGAGCGGTCTCGCGCCATACGAGAAGTGTACGCCACTTCTCAAACCTTGCCCCTCGCTTTCAGTGAATAAGTGCCGGTTCATGGCGTTTGCGGCTCATCCGCATTCGTTTCCAGCAAAACGGGTTCAGGGGCAGGCGCTTGCGTCTCTGCAGCTTCCGGCTCGATCTCCTCCGGCTCTACAGCCGAGGGTTCTTCTGGAAGGGACGGAGTCGATGAGGCAACTTCGGGCGTAGATGAAGCCACATTTTGCTCCGAATCACCGCCGGAAGTCACGGGCGCTATTACCCGGATGGTACGGTCGATTTCCGACACATAGCCGGCGGAGTCGATAACACGATACTTTACGACATGCTCTGCAGGGAAAGACGTATCTATGGTGACTGTCTCAGAAAGAAGCCCGTCGACCAGTGTGTCTATCTTTAGGTTCAGAGCACTCTCGGGAGCAATGATGCGTGCGCCGAGATCTATGTAGACATCTCCAACTTGGATCGTAGCGGGATTGTTGCCTTGAATTTCGATGGTTACCTTCTCGTCCTCATCGCTTGAAACAACCGGAGCGCTCGCGGTAGCGGCTTGCGGGCTTGGCTTATTTTTTGTTATTTTCAGCAGCGTCTCGACGTCTTCGCGTGAGAGACATTGATCATCGATGCAGATCTCGTCTTTCGCGTGGATTGCATCGGCAAATATGCTCGAAAGGCCATTGCCAGCGGTCGCAAGTATCTGCATGATCTTTTCGGTGATGCTCTGTATCAAAGTCTGTGCGAAGCTGTCGACCATGCTCGGTGTGGAGCTCGCTGTTGCCGCGGTCGAGGTCGCGCTGGACGTTGCCTGTGCGCCAAAGCTGAACATAGAGATGCGTTTGCCGATAGCGCTCATCATGCCGCCCACGAAGTCAAGTGGTCCCGTCGGCATCGTCGTGCTTGCTCCGGTCGAGGAACCAAACCCGGCCGTGTTATTTCCAAGGAGTGAAAATGCAATTGCGTTGATGTCCGTGCCGGGCTGCAAGTCCATGAAGATCATGACTGTCTCCCCGCTTTCCGTATGCTCTACCGGCGCAATGACGATACCGACAGTGTCGTCGAAAACATTTGCTTTCTTGCCGACGCCAGGCGTCGCAGAAAGCGTGATGCGATCGCCTATCTGCACGTCCCCGTTCTCGCTTGAAAACTTGACGGGCACTCGGCCCGATAGGGCCACTGGCCGCTGACCCGCGGCCGCCGCGTCCTCCTCGCCGAGTGTGATCCCTGGTTTCGTCGAAATAACGCCGGCAAGTGGACGGTTGTCGCCTCTTTCTGCGAGCTTCACCGTGATAGGCATGCCTGGGTCAAAAGAAACAATATCACCGGCGCTGATATTCGGTGATGCGACGGGGTAGTTTTCCGCTATGTCGGCCCCGCCGAGCTGTGTCGTATACTCATAAATAACATAGCCTCCGGCGCCGCCATCGCCGCCATCGCCGCCACCCGCGTCATCACTCTGCGTTCCTGAGCCGCCGCCGCCGCCGCCGTAGTCTTCGCCATTGCCGCCATTCACCGCGCCAGCAGTATCGTCACCTCCGGCGCCGCCAAGACCTCCTCGAGGCGCATCCCCGCCATCGCCGCCGGTACCGATCGTTGCAACCGATGCGCCATTTGTGCCATCGCCGCCCGCTAGATTCATGTCGCCGCCGAACCCCATGCCCCCCGCGCCACCTGCCGAATTCACTGCACCCGCAGCTCCCGGCTGACCGCCCGTCGAGGTTGCCATACCACCGAAGTTGGTACTCCCTCCGGGAGTTCCGGCATTATTGCCGCCAGTGGCGCCTGCCGGACCCCCGATGCCTACGGACACCTGTACGGATGTGGTTGCAGAAAGTTCACTCGAAGACAGGTGCTTCATCGCATATCCGCCGCCGCCGCCGCCGCC
>JAGVDT010000009.1 GCA_020058565.1 Minisyncoccota bacterium
GATCGAGAAGTCGGCGAGGTTTACCCTCGTATCGCAGTTGTAGTCGGCTGCCTCGTCGGCGGTATTCCAGCTCAGGAGAAATATCGAGAAGTCCACGAGGTTCACTTTCTCGTCGTCATTCATGTCGGGTTTGCCGCATCCGGCAGGCGGCGCGGTGCCGACGTAAAAGCTAACAGCTTTTCCATACCCGCTCTTTACCGTATTAGAAAATTGGAAAAGCGATTTTGCGGCGTGCGCGCCGTTTCCAAGGGACTTAGTGTCGACTTGAAGCGCCCAATCCCCTCCCTCGTCTGCATCCGCATCCAGGGAATTCTTGATCGAAGGAATCTGGGTAACCACATGCGCGGCCGGGGCAGTTTGCCCGGACAAGACTATGAGTCCGCCGGGAGCGACCTGGTCGGGTGTTGCGGTAATGGTCGGAGGCAGGAAAATATTGGCCACGGTCGTTACCGCGCTCTGCACCACGTCAAAAACAGTTGTTTGCGTGATGGAGCTCACGCCATAGCGGTCTTTCGCGTTGAAGCTGAAGGTCGCCGTCCCGGGCGTAATGTTGGTGGTCGTGAAAAGAAAATCGGCATTGGTGTCCGCCGTCACCGTGCCAAATGCCTGCCCGTCGAGCAAAATATTTACGATACTGTTTGGGTACGCTTTGCCCCGCAAGACAACTTTCGTCAGTATTTCCCCTGAAATTTGCCCGGGTATAGCCGGCAGGGGCGCCACAGGACCGCGCGGAGGCGCTCCGACAGCGCGAGGCTGCACGGGCGTTTCTTCCATGCAAATATCCGAACAAAGGTCACCGGAAGTATTGTTGCCGTCGTCGCACTGCTCTAGAAATCGCACCTGCAATATCCCGTCGCCGCAATACGGACCGAAACTTTGGCAATCCGGGTTGCACCGCCTGGCGGAAGTGGAAGACGCATACCCGCCGATATTGAAAGCGGTGCCGTCGTCGCAAAGCTCGTCAGGACTATGAATGCCGTCTCCGCAAATATGCACTCGCAGTATAGTGGGTATGTCGAGCGCTGTTGCCTGCGTGCTAGCGTATACATACGCGCCCAGGATAAACCCGGAGGCAGCGAGTACGGAAAAAATTATCCGGCCAGCAAAAAGGGCTTTTCGGCCGAACATGTTATCTGCGGCGACGCTTGCGGCGCTGAAGCAGGAGGTAGAGGAAGAACCCGACAATCAATAGCGGGACGGCAAATACCGCGATGACCTTCAGTTTGTCGGTAACTGAAAGACCGTCAAAGCCGTAGCCTTCGTAGCCTGCTACTGTTCCCGGTGGCCCGATACTGAGGTGAAGCTGTCCTTGCTGAGCAATCTCCTCGTTTTTGTAAATAGTATATTTTGCTACGTAGAGACCGGGCGGCAAATGTGTGGGAAGCTCCGCCACTACTTCTTTCGTACCGAACGGCGGGATGCGTTCTATTCTATTTAGGTTGTCGGTTGATTCCAGTAAGCTTTCCATCTGGTTGTCATAGAGATCGAAATGTACCTTCGTCGGACCAAACTCCGTGTTGCCGGTGTTTTCGATCGTCATGAAGAAGCGGATTTTTCCTGGAAAATACAGTCCCCATTTTGTCCTCCCAGTTTCAAGGTCCGCCAGACGAATCCTTCTGACGTTAAAATCATATATCTTGTCGACCACCTTCATGCTCACGTCGACCTGCGCACCGAGCGCGATTGAGACGCCGCCGCCCTCAGGCACATCCCCGGAAGGAGCGGTGCGTATCCGTATGGTGCCTTTGTAGCTGTTGAATTCCGCATTGGCCGGGACACGGACGGTGATTTCGATTGGGAATTGATTCTCGCCCTTAGGCAGCACAAATGACATTCCCTTGTCTACAGAAATCCAGTCCTGCGCGCCCGGAACATTTACGGTGATGGTCGTCTGAAGATCGGTATCCGGATCGGAACGGACAAGATTGATGGTTTGTTTATAGATAGTGCCGCGTGTAAGACGGTCATTATCGACATACGGCGGCGTAATCCCGAAGCCGGCATACGCGGGCGCCGCACTCACAAGATACGCCGTGAGAACAAGAAGCGGGAAAAAAAGCCTGCTGCGGAGCGAACTTTCGCGTTTTTTTGCGGCCTCAGCCTCTGGAGAACATATTCGCATAGATTAGAGCATGCTGGATGATTTTCATGCCCTTTACTGCCAATACAAACTATTGCTCTTAGTAGCAATGATCGAGTTAACCCCCGAATAGTCGCCCGCCCGGGTGATGGTTATCGGCACTTGGATAGCCCAGAGCGTGTCTTTGGTCTCCGGAGAAGAAGTCACCGTCGTCTTCAGGACATGTATTTCAAAGAGTGTCGGCGAGCTTGACGAAGTAAGTGCGGTGGCGTTTGCGTAGGAAACGGTTGAGGTCGCAAATTTCTGGAAACTGGCAAGGATGGTCGAGGTCCCCGCTGCAAGTCCGGTAGCGCCCCAGGCGTGATCACAATAATCGGGGCTGTTGAGCCAGTTGGGGCACATGGTATCGCCGTAGAGGTTTTCGTCGAGGCCGACGTTACCGAGCGCTAGCAGATCGGTCGATGTGGCTGTAGAAAGCGGGTCGATCTGATCGCCCGGTTGCAACCCGCCATAGGCGATGGAACTCTCCGTCACGTCAAAAGCCAAGAAGCTCGCCAGATCGTTTCCGGTCTGGGCCTCAACCTGCGTGCTTGTGGCAAAATCATCGTCGATAGCCTGGACCGCGGCCAGCCAATCCTGAGCTGCATAGAAACTTCCTACGTCCGTAGCGTCCGCGTTGTACCAGAGCTCAAATGTACAGGTCCACGTGACCGTAGCGCTGGTCGAAAGACACGAGCCGGTTTGCGTACACGAAATGTACGATCGAGAATCAATGCTCGGGTAGCATTGGTTTGTATTGAAATCGCTGGTGGTCTGGCACAAATTCCTGGTGACTCCGGAACGGTAAATGGTCGTTGTGGCCGAAGAAATTTCGTTGCCATCCGTAATGTTCCTGCAGCTGTTGTTATCGGTTACGGTAAAAGTCACCGTGTAAGGTCCCGAGGTCGATTGAGGCCGGAAAAGATAAATGTCCGTTGTGGTACCTACGCTTATGAGCGAGGCGTCAATCGTTGGCGCAACGTTGCTGACCGTAATAGAGCTATTTGCCCCCTGGTTGGTAGAAGTCGCTGCAAGCGAGCCCTGGTCCATGAGGTACAAAAACGCGCTGTAGACGCCGTCGCGATACGGTATGGTGATCGGCGCCGACGTCGCGACGTCGATGGTCGGAGTTGCGCCCGATGCCAGCACTCCAGTCGATGTCGCCCACGCGCCGGTCCCCGTACAGCCGGAAGAGGTCGCAAAACTTGCCTGTCGGCAGACATGGAGCGTCAAAGTATCGCCTCCGCGAATACGATCGGTGTCTGTGGCAGTAGTCGTCCAGGTCACGCTCTGGCCTGGATCTTTCGGACTATCGTTTAGGTAGGTCAAGAACGCCGGCGGATGATTGATGACGAAAGGTGAGGCACTGTCGGGATGCCCAGTACCGACACCACTGTGCGGCGAGTCGGTCGCATCGTAGTTCGTGGCTAGAGGATTGCATTTGGGGAGCGTGATGTTGCCGTCGCAGACAAAGCCGTACCAATCATTGCTTTCATTTACAAACTGCCCCGTTTCCGTCGTCGTCGTAGCTGCTGTAGCTTCGACACCGCTTGCTGTCTGGGATGATACTGCCCACTGATTGCCCGCGCCACCGTCGCAATCGGGGGCAGCACTTACGTTTGGAGTGGGTGTGACGCTGGTCTTGCAGATAATGAGCCAGTACGGATCAAGGTTGGAGTCGTCGGCGGTTCCGGAGAAATACAACACGGCACCCGCGTTTGTCGGTGTACTGGTAGCAGAAGCAACGTATTCGTGCGCGTTTATAGTCCACTGCGGCGGCGTATTGAGCACGGTTACGGAGGTATTCACGTTGTCAGCCTGAGCCAAGGGAATCAAAATTTGGAAATATGCGCCGAATGTCGAAGTGGTGATGAGCGCACCGCCTAAAACAGTGACAAGCGTCACCTTCCCGGCACTCATTTCGGCTCTTTTCAACCAATGTAAATAAGCTCGAAATCGCTTCGGCATAGTACAGAACAATCTTAGCATCGACCACCTTCAGAGAGTCTCGCTCGTGGGGATAACAATCTTGAAAATAGTAAGCAAAATAAAGAAATCTTGGCAGTTCCGCCTATTTGTATCTGATCGCGTCGAGCGGGTTGATTTTCGCTGCCCGCCGCGCAGGAAACATGCCGGTCAATAGCCCGACAATCGATGAAAATGCTGCGATAAAGAGGAGAAATACCAGTGGGTATCGAAAAATGCGCACTGCTTCGCCGCCAAAATTGCTGGCAACCAATCCTAGCCCGGCATTGGCTATCTCGCCTATGCCAACGCCAATAAGGATGCCGACCATCCCGCCCAAAAAACCTACTATCGTTGCTTCTGCCGCAAAAAGTATGACGATATCGCGCGAGGATGCGCCGATCGTCCTCATAATGCCGATCTCGGCGGTGCGCTCGAGAAGGGTTACGGTCATGGTATTAAACATACCGATAGCCGAAACGGTTAGAGCGATGGAGCCGAACACCGCCAAAACCACCTGAATACCTTGGAAGATTTTATTGGCTTGGTCGACGGTTTTTGATAGAGCGGTAACGGTAAAGCCTTTGGCCAGAATCTCGTCTTGAACCGGGGCCAGGAATTTTCCGTCCTTGACGCGCACCTGCGCGCGATCGTAGTAGGCCACCTCGAAATGCGACTGGAATTCATCGAGGGTGATGTTGGCAGCAAGCGTTGATTGATCTTCGAGGACGCCTTTTATCGTGTATTGTTTCTGCACATTGACTTCGTTGGTCTGATCAGTACCCGGGATCGGCACAAAAGCGCGAAACGACAAAGTCTTGCCTACCGCGCTCGCCGGATCCGTGACGCCAAACAGGCTCAAGAGCCCCGCGGTAACCAGCACTTTATCTCGGTCGTCTGTTGCAGACTTTTCAGTGAATATCTCGCCGGCAATCACTTTTGCCCCCGTGTATAAGAAATATGACGCTTTCATACCCTGTGCGTTGGCATTTCCCGTCAGGCCGTCGTAGGTGATAAGCGCCGTGTACGTGACCATCGGGGAAACATCTTTGACCTGCGCATTTGCCGCAAGCGAATCTATCGTGGCCTGATCCAAAACCACCGTGCGGGAGACCGGATTGGAGACATTGAGCGACAGGAGCGATTCTCCAAAAACGATGCGCTCAAGGATTATCCCCTGCAGCCCGAAGCCAAGTCCCACGAGGGCCACCACCGCGCCCGTGCCAACACCCATGCCCACGATCGTAAGCCACGTACGCGACGGGTTCGTCTTGAACATACGAGTACTGAGCATTGCGATATCTGGTAACCTCATATCGTGATATTTGAAATCGCGCTGGGAAATGAATCTTTAAACGACTTATTTTCCTTCGCCGTATACTGTATACCGTATACTGTATACTGCATTTTCATGAGTGTGCTCCCTTAAGCTCATTGGCCTGTATCTTGTAGCCGCCTTGGGCGATTAGTTTTTCCAAATGCCGGGCCAAAAGGTACGCTTCGTGCTCGCGGAACGCCGCACCGTCCAGATGAAACGGCAGCACCAGTTTTTCCTCGAATTCGGTCGCTTTTAATATACCGCCCACTCGCTCGCCGACCGCCGTCTGGAGCACTATTTTCTGCTCGAGCGAAGCATCCACGCCGATTTCCTGATGCAAATACTCAATGATCCTGTCAATATATCTTTTTTGGTGCATAAACCGATCATCTTCGTTGATGGTTTCCCTGAAGCGCCGTACATCCTGCGAATGCGCAACCAGTTTGAACACTTTCTTCGCCATCATACGAGACGTTTCTTCCGAAAGACCCATCCCGCCGTTTGAAGTCCGGCGACTCAGGAAATGAAAAAAGGTTTCCTCATCAATAGAGCCTTTCAACACCTCCAAAACCCAGCGCTCCATGTTTTCCAGCTCGGTGAAACCGACCTCCTGCGTGGCGAAATTCACGACACTTTTAACCTTCAGTTCTATTGGGTCAAGATATGGATACAGCCTAGTTAGCTGCTCTATTTCCGTTTCTATCGCCTCGCCTGGCTTGAGCCTTTTTATCTGAGCCTTGGCGGGATTCACTGCAATGCGGCGCATGACGCCGTCACGCATGTAGAAGACGCGATGCGCATAGGGCAAATGCGCCGCGTTATGCGTGACCAATATCACGGTTTTTCGATATTTTTCGTTTACTTCCAGGAAAGATTCCATAACGTGGTGCGATGAAATCGAGTCGAGGTTACCCACCGGCTCATCAGCCAAAAGTATTTCAGGGTCATTCACCAGCGCCCTAGCAACGGAGACGCGCTGCTGTTGGCCGCCAGACATCATCATCGGCAGTTTGTCTTCGAGGCGCTCAGGAATGCCGAATCGGCGCAGAAGTTCCGACGCGCGAGCATTGCGCTCGGCAGGAGGCCGCCCCAAAAAAAGCCGCGGCAGTGCGACGTTGTCGAGAACGGAAAGCGACATAATGAGGTTGAACTGCTGGTACACTATGCCGATCACCGACTGCTGGTATCGGTTCATGTCCTGAGGCCTATACGCGTAAATATCCTCGCCTTTTACCCACATATGGCCGCTCTCCGGGGGGATTCCTCCCATGATTGTATAGAGAAGTGTGGATTTGCCGCATCCGGACGGACCGAAAAGGATTATGTATTCGCGCGGGTATATTTCTCCCTTGATGTGCTGGAGCGCGTTGAATTCGTTGGCTTTGCCTTTGTTGTAGGTAATTACCAAATCGTCTATATGAATGTCGAGTTTGTGCGCCATATCTTCAGAAAGAATTCGAATATCGAAATCCGAAATCCGAAACAATATTTAAATCCAAAATATTAAACCTCGAAACTTGATTCGGTTTTTTGTTTTGGATTTGAATCATTTTCATGTTTTGGATTTGTCTCGGATTTAGTGCTTCGGATTTCGGATTTTCTATTTACTTGCCGATCTTATTGACCCACCCGAACGTGCCCTGGAAGTTTTCGAGAATGATATCGATGATGTTCTTTTCCCTGATCGGCGTGATGAGCACGTAGTCCTCCGATTGGGACTCGTTGCCGGATTCGTCCTTGCACGTCAGCCAATATTTGTAGACAGTCCCCGGCGCAAATCCTACCACCACCTGCGTATGGTCGGTTAGCGGGTTTGCCTCCGGCAGGAGCGAATCGCCGCCGCCCTCGGCCTTTACGAGTCCTTGCGTGTAAAAGACCTGGCATGCGGCCGGCTCGTCGGTAAGCCACGAAACGATCGTCTGCACTTTAGTGTCTTCGCCCGGATACAGCGTGGATTCGTTGCGGACTTTAGAAATGACAGGCGGAATCACGTCGCGTACCGTAATAAAAGAAAGCGGCCTGCTTTCATAGTTGTCCCCCGCCTTATTTGTCGCAACTATCACTACGTTGTAGCGGGTGCCGAACTCGAGGCCAGTGAGCACTATGGATTGATTCGCGGCGAAAACGGGATTTCCAAGCGTCTTCGTCGCTCTCGTGCGCATGTTCGTGAACTGCACGACGCCCTTAGCGAGCACAGGGGTCGACCAAGTGATGGTGGCGGATTCTTCTTGCACTTTGGTGACGCGAGCATTCTGAACCGTCGGAAGCTGCGACTTGGTTTCAAACGTATCGTCCGGCGATACGCCGGTAAGTCCCAGGGAGTCGGTGGATCTCACCCGGAAGTGGTAGATTGTGGCGGGTTCCAGTCCCACAACCTCTACAACATGCCTTGTTACGGACTCCTCGGAATCCCCCTGCTTTATAGAATACGGATCGTCTGCATCGGGGTTGTACTCCCCCTCAGGAGAAAGCTCGACTTCCGAGCTGGACTCTCTATCCGTAACCCAGGTGACCGTAGCGCCGTTTTCGGTAGGTACCACCTTTGCAGCCCCCACGACGACAGGCGGCTTTTCTATTTCCTCTGCGACCTCCTTGATCACATCTTTTATTTCTTTTAGCTCCTCGGGGTCAATAATCTTTTTAATATCTTTGATGATTTTGTCCTTCAGCTTTCCTTTCGTAGTAAAGATGAACCCGGCGGTGGCGCTGGTATTTCCGTCTTTATCCGCTGAAACTACCCGAAAATGGTACGTAGTGGATGGCTCAAGGTTTTGTATCGTGAGGAGATGCTTGGTGTTCATTTCGGGATTTCTGACGATTCCAAAGGCATCATCAAGCCCGTAATGTATCGTTGCATCCGTTTCGGTATCGGTGGTCCATGAAACCGAGGCACTGACATCGGCAACATCAGATATGATCACGTTTGAGATTTCCGCAGCCTTTGCCGAAAAAGCCAATGAGAATGCAGCAAAAAACATTCCACAAAAAACAAGCCGGCTTATGGTCAGCCTCGTCATTGAATCAATTTTACCACCCATTTTTGGCGAGCTCTCAGAGCACGGGGTTTAGTTTGGTTATTGTTTCTTGTATCTTGTTTCTTACTTGCGTTCTCGCCGCAAAAACCAAAGCATGATCATAAATACGCCAAAAATCACGAGTACGACTTCGAGCCATGAATAATAGTAGTACGTGACCGGCCGCGTGCATGAAAGATAATCGGCAGTGTTGCCGTCGCAATATTTGCCGCTATGAAAATTAAGGAGGCCCAGGAGAAATAGGAGCGTTCCCAGAAACAGGTCCTTTTCATGGATTATGATGTGCAGACGATCCGCTAGCCAATCGAGGAAATCGTCTCCAGTCGATAAAAGAACCTGCCAGGCATTTTTGCGCACACGGGCAAATTTTCCTTCGTGCGCCAGATCTTGTCCGTCGTTCATAGGCCTCCATTGTAACGTATTTGCGTTAGAGTCAACCCGGACTTATTCACCCGATTCCTCCGCAGAGGTACCGTCACGCGAACATTGCGTACGGCCCGGGCAATCGCAATCGACGGCAGATACCGCCACTATCGATGATTCGGTTCAAATCGCCGCACGAATTCGCCAAAGGCCGTATCGATCTCAAGGCCTATTGCCTGAAGATCGCTATAGCGGTTGGTCCGCTGGTTGAACTCCTCCTCCTGAGCCGGGACCAGGTTATTCAGCTCTCGAATATAATTTTGCGAAAGTACGCCGTTCTCTTGAGCTATGCGTTCAAAGATCTGCCGTGCCTGCGAATCGGCCCGATACGAGTACGCGCGAATATCGCTGATCGCATCATGCCTCCTGTGCGCTAGGCCGACGATTTTCTGAGGCAGTCCTTTCGCAAAGATGTTGCTCAGGATGTCCGATGAGGCATTCATCTCTTGAGCCGCGATATCGGCAGCTTCCAAACCATGGGTTATAGCATCGACCTGTTTGTCCAGCTGTCCGACCAATTCAAGGCCGTCTCGCGCATGCTCCAAACGCTCCTGATCGCTAAGTTTCGAGTTCCCAAGCGCTTGGATGAGCACGTTGTTAAGGTCCTGGCGGACTGGATTGTTTCCAGCTGCAGGCAAATATGCAGCGGCATCCGCAGCGCCCGCGGCGACTGCGTAGTTGCGATACGCATGATCGAAGCGCTCCGTCGAAACGTGAATATGATAGCCGAGTATCGCCGCGCATAAGAAGAAAACCACAACGCCTATGGGGAGGCTGTTTGCGAGAATTTTTTGCAGCGTAGATCGCATAGGCGGATAGTGATAGTAATAATTATGGGCTAGGCGCCACTGCCGTGAAAGTATTGATGCCGGTATACGCCTCCGTAGGCGATCCGCTCGGGATGGTGATGCCGAAATATATGTCGCTGGTTTGCGCGGTAGTGGTCGAAGTGGGTTTCGCGACGTTTACGTTGGCGGGGGCTGCGGTTCCGGAGAGGAATTGGCAGATGGAGCAGGAGCCGTACGCAAACGTTGTCGTTGCGTATAGCTGACTCGATGTCGCGATGTAGCCGGTGCTCCCCTGCATTTGGGTGCCGGAAATGTCTATATCTATAGGAACGTTGCCGGTATTTCTTGCGGTGGTGGTCGCATTGGTCGTTCCGGTGTTCTGCCCTACCTCTAGCGCGCCAAAATCAATGTCGCCGGTGGTGATAGCAAGGGCCCGAAGCGTGTTTAGCTCCACTCCGAGCGTTGTTTGCGTATCTCGATAGCCGCTCGCATCCTCGACGGCAAAGCTGGCAAGCCAATTTTCCGCGCTATAGGTCGCGCCCGCGTCGGTCGGTTCCGCAAAATATTCGACATACGCGACACATGATAGCGTGCAGGAATTACCCGCGCATTCGCTGAGAGAGCAGTGAGATGCCGGCGACTGGTAACAGCTGTTGGAGTCGGCCGAGCACCACGCAGTGTTGGCGACGCCAGATCGATAGATGGTCGAAGTGGCCTGCACGATATCCTCGTACCCGTTGTTATCGGTGACGGTCGAAGTGGCATAAATTATCGTCGAAGTACCTTCGTCGAGACTGATATTTTGCGCGCTGTTGAGCGTGAAGTCGCTGAGATACGGCGGGTACGCCACCCCCGCTTCGGCTACACGATCGTAGTTTGCAAGATCGGTGCCGCCGTTTACCACGCGGAAGCAGTAAGCAGCTTGGCTGGCGCTATTGGTGATCTGGAAATTGTACTCGACTTCGGTGGCCACATTATGTCCAACTTCCATTCCGTTTGTTTGATTCGAAGGATCTTCGACCATATATCCCGGCGTCCATGCAAGCGTCGCCGGGAACGAAAGTGACGGCGAAGTAGAAGCGAGATCGGCAAACTGCGTGGAGGTTTTCATGCAAGCCGCATGCGCGCCGCAGCCTGCAGTGTCTGTAGGAACGTCGTTGTAATTTACCGTCGGCACAGACTCGCAGTTTATTGCCGCTCCCTTGGGAGCATACTGCAACCGGTAGAGATGGTTATTTACCGCCGTGCCGGTGTTTTGCAGCGAGAATCTGAGGCGAATGTTCTCGTTGGGGAGCACCACCGTTGCCGCAGTATCTTCCGCTTCACGCCACGTGGCGCCACCCGTAAGTTGTTCTGAGCCAAACTCATAGGTAGGCGCTGCGGCGGTGTATTGCTTGACCATGACATTGTCCCACCCGCCGCCCTGGTTGAAGTGTGAAAAGCCGATGCCTCCCGACGTGTAAAGATTCGATGACGTGCTCAGCGATGCAAACAAAGCTCCCGTTGCGGTGTACACGTTCACATTGATCATGTTCGTCGGCGAATTGCTTATCCAGTCGGTGACCACCTCGTACCAGGCAGTCGTATACGTTACGCTTGTGGAAGCCATCATGACGCCGGCAAGATCGCGCGTATGCGTGTCTCTCGCCAACGAGACACGGGGCTTATTTGGACCGGAATTAAATTCGTCTAAACAAACTGCGTAGTCGTTCGTGACTGCGGTGCCACCCGGCGTCTGCACACCAAAGAGCGTGCACGGCTCGTCGTTGTTGAAACCTACGCCGACCTCGGCATTTACGAATTGCCACCATCTGATCGTCTTGTCGAGACCAGTTTGCGTTCCGGTCTTATACAAGCCATTCGGCGTCTGGCCCGAGATTTCGCTGCCCGGCAGTCCCTGCGAGCCAGTGTAGTTGAATTCAGTGCCGTGATTCGTTATGTCGAAGTAAACGGTTCCGCTCTGCTGATCGTCTCCAGAATAGTCCGAAATGTCTCCGTCCTCGAAGTCGTCAAAGTAGCTGAAGGTGTTTGTGCCATCGTCAGCGGCAGCCGCAGTGCTTGACCCATAGTACATGTAGAGAACCGCTGAGCCCGAAGAAGAAAGAGACGGGACCTTTACCCACACCGTACTCGAGGCAGCGCTTATCGTCTTTTCTCGCCAGAAAGTCGTTACGGTGGTGCCGTCTGAATCGGTAAATCGCACATCGTCAAAGTCGCTCTGCATATCATCGTCATACTCGACGACTATTTTGACCGGAAGATCAGTGTATGATGTCGCATTAGGATTTGCGATCGCGACCCTCTGACGCTTTGTGAAAGAAGTATCGTACCAGCTTGAGGCGACCGCGCCTTCACCGCCATCGTCGTTGCGCCAACGATAATGCGCCTGGTTAAGGAATTGACAGTCGCTATCGTCCCATCGTATGCGTCCGCACAAAGTCGTCTGAGCTCCATCCAGATCAAATGCCTCGCCCGCGATATTGCCGTACGAGCCTGTCACGGTCCAGAAACTTCCCGGCGTACTGGTCAGCATTACATTGTATCCCTGTATATTCGCTGTCGTGGAAGCAAACCGCACCGTGGCAATGGCCAAGTTTGCGTTTGCATCCACGACGGTGCTTGCGATCGATAGTGCGGTGCCGGAAGCGGCCGAGAGCTCGAAATCGCCGTTTGAGAGCGACGTTATGGTCGGAAGACCGCTCAGTACGACGCCATTTTCATCCATGTTCTTAAACTGGTAGTATTGCGCATCGAGCGCTCCTCCTGCAAAGGAAAAAGCGTAGCCGCTCGTGCCGCTCGCAAATACCGTCGTGGTCGCAGTCGACGTGCCGACTATGTTGAGCGTAGCTCCGGAGTAGCTCACCGACGAAGATGTCGCGATGCGCACCTGCACCTGGCGCGACTGGGCGCCAAGCGCCGTGCCGTCGAAGTCTGTGGCTGCGCTCCAGTAGTCGGTGCCGGTGGAGCGAGCATATGTGCCGTGTATATGGAGAGCCCCGCTCACGCCCGCGTTGTTTTGCGAGTATAGGGAAGCGGCCGATTCCGCCGTAGTGGTTGCCGCGGCAGAATTCCAAGAGCGTATGTTTGTATTCACGCCTACCGTAAGCTGGCCGTACATTTCACTGCTGTCAGTTTTTGCATTAATCGTGTAGCTCGTCCCTGAGTTCAAATAGAGGATGGAGTCGGTCCAAACTGTGGCGGCGCTAGCCGAATTGATAAACGATCCGTTTACTTCGAGTGATTTTCCGCCCTGAAGCCTGAAGCTAGCCGCACGGGAAATCGTCGTCGTTGCGGTCGATGTGGCGTCTGAAATTATAGTCCACCCGCCTGCCGACGAGTCGAACAAAAGCTGCGAGAATGTCGAGGTGCCGACACCGATAGTAAATCCGGTCGTGGTTGCCGTGAATTTCACCGTGCCCGCGTTGCTGTCAAACGTGCTTGATGCCGTGAAATTCCCACCGATCGCAACAGTGCCGCTGGCCATTGTCACGGTACCGGTAGCGATATAGAAGTCTCGCGAAGTGGTCGCATTGCGATCCAAAAACGTCCATCCGCCGCCCGCTCCGCCGAAGAGCAAATTATAAAACTCCGAGCCTCCGGCTCTGATGTCTTTTGCCGAGACGCCTGTCATCTTCACAGTGCCTGTATTGTGGGAAAATGTCGCTGAGTTCAAAAACGATCCGCCGATGGCAAGCGTCGAGCTCGGGGCCGTGATCGAGCCAGCGGCGATGGTGAAATCATTGGTGCTCGTGGAATTTCCATCCGTAAACGTCCATGCTCCGCCTACCCCGTCCGCGGTGAAATTATAGAAGGACGAGTCACCGGTGCGTATCGCGTTGCCCGTCGTCACGGCCGTCATTTTCACGACGCCGTTATTGTGCTGGAACGCGCCGCCGGTGTTAAGAAACGAACCGCCGACTTCCAGTACCGTCGTCGGAAGCGTTACCGTCCCCGCCGTGACGGAGAAATTGTTGGTGGATGTCGCCGAAGCGCTGAACGCCCAGTTGCCGCCGGAACCATTAAAGGCAATGTTGTAAAACGTCGAACTTGCGGGCGTGATGGTCTTTCCGGTTGTCGTCGCGGTAAAGGTCAACGTTGAATTCGCCGCGCTGAATGTCGCCGAACTATCAACGAGGAACGACCCGCCGACCGAATGCGACTGCGTCCCGGCGGCGCTGAACGTTGAGTTTGCGTACAGCTCGAGCGTGCCATCAATACTTCCGCCAACGCCTCCGCTTTCAATCGTCATATCTCCTGCGGGGGCAAAGGTCTTTCCGGTCCAGACTATTACCTTCGTATTCGCCTCGACAACGAGCGTGTCCGTGCCGCCAACCGTCGCAAGAAACGGCACATATGCATCCTGCTCCGAATCAAACGCATCGGCATCCGCAATAGAAAGAGGTGTCGAGTCCTCATGCCGGAGTATGACGCGGCGTTCGTACAGGTCGAGATCAGTGATGTTTCCGTTGGGCCCGCGAGTGAGCGTGGCGGAGCGCTTTGAGCTCGAAGCGATGTAGAGCGTAAGCACGTCGCCGGGGTTAAATCCAACGTCCGGAAATGTGTATTCGCCTGTCCCGGGGGTGCACGAAGCAGTAAATGATCCTGCCCCGGCCACTTTAAGGCGCACAAACTGTGTCGATCCGTCGCAGCCGGAGGAAGCGATTACGCCCTCGTCAGCATATATGGTTCCCGAGACGGATATATGGTCGTTGGAATTGTCGAAGCGCACATATCCCGGATCGCCTCCAGGGTCGTTGTCGTATTGTTCACCGTAGAGGTTTCCGTATCCAAGGTTGAACTTCCAATAGCTGGATGTCGCGTTCACCGCGGTCACGTTAAATGCGTTGGAAATTGCAGAGGTGCTGGAGGCGAATTGCACGTATCGTATGACCTTCAGCGGGTTTGCTGAGATAACCGTGCCGTTGATCGTTATTGCAGAATTTGACGAAGACGCGATCAGGAAATCACCGTTGTTGAGGCCGGTGATCGTCGGATATCCAGATATGTTGAGTCCGTTCTGGTCCGTGTTGCGCACTTCGTAATACTGCGCATTGAGGGCGCCGCCGGAGACTCCCCATGCATACGCGCCGCTCCCCCGAACCTGTATCGTCGTCGAAGATGTCGGAGAGCCGATGATGTCCAATAATCCGCCGCTAAACGCCAATACCGACGAGGAAGCGATATGGACGTCTACTTTGCGCGGTGTCGCGGAGAGGTCGACCCCGTCGAAATCGGTCGCGTAGCTCCAGTAATCGCTGCCGCTTGAGCGCGCATACGAGCCCCAGATGTGGAGTTGTCCTGATGAGGATGCATAATTTTGCGCATACAAGGAGCCGGATGAATGCACTGAGGCGCTCTCGGAAGCGGAATTCCAACTGCGAATATGCGTATTTGCGCCAACCGCGAGATTCCCGTAGGGGGCGTTGCCCTCGGATTTGGTGTTTATCGAGTAGCTCGTCCCCGAGTTCAAAAACAGCGTCGAGCCGGTCCAGACTTGGGAGGAACTTGCAACGGAGTTCGTGAAGGTGCCGCGCACTTCCAAGGATGTCCCGCTCTGGAGCGCAAAACTTGCCGCGCTTGAAAGCGTTGCGTTACGGGTAGTTGTTGCATTGTCGATTATTGTCCATCCGCCATCCGAGCTGTTGAACTGGACATCATAGAAAGATGAATTGCCGGGATCAATGGTCTTGCCGGTCGTCGTAGCATCGAAAATGACGATCCTTGAGGACGGTGTGTAGGTGCCGCTGTTAGACCAGCTGCCTTTGTAATTCGAATTGATCGCATCCGGCGCCACATACGTTGCATTGCTCCTGATAAACAGATCGCCTGTGACATTTATATTCGGATCGTTTGCTGTGGCGGATACCGTCACGCTATTTGTGCCGTCGCCGATCACCAAATGATACGGGGTGAGGTTTCCGCTCAAGAGCGTATAGGCCGGGGAGCCTGAGGTCGGCGTAAGGTACAGAGGCCCATACGTAGCAGCGGTGATGTTCGTTGCGGACGGCGCATTGTAGACAAACGGCACGCCTTGCGCGTTGAACGTCCCACTGATAACAAACGGCGTTCCGCCTCCCGAAAGCACCCAAGCGCTCAGGGCACTCGTGCCTGCGTCAAGCGTCTGATTTGCGGCTATTCTCAGGACGCCAGTAATGGTGGTCGTCGCGGCTCCGGTTTTGGTGACCGTGTTAGCTGTAGACGTGCCGAAAGTAAGATTGTTAAACGTCCATGGATTCGCATTGCCGAAGTCCCCGCTCCCCTCAATTAAGAAGGTCCCACCGGTCATACTGATGGCGCCGCCGCCGGTTATTCCCCCGCTTTGCACATCCACGTCGCCGCCACCTGAAACCGTGCCGGCAGTTAAGGTCATTGTGCGCATAGTAGTCGTTGCGGTGGAAGTTCCTTGCAAGAGCCATTCGCCTCCGGAGCCGCTGAAAACCACGTCGTTAAATACGATCGGTCTCGTCGCGTATATGGCTTTGCCCGTCGTTGTCGCTGCGAAGGTTACTATCGAATTAGCTGCGGTAAACGTTGCGCCGCTGTCGAGCGCCATACCCCCGCCTATAGCCACATTCGGTGAGCCCGAAAGCGTAAAGGTTGAGCTCGTCGCCAGATAGAGGCGGCCGTCGCGCGGATCTCCCGAGCCGCCACCCTGGAGGATGACGTCTCCTCCTGGAGAGAAAGCTTTACCGGTCCAAACATACAGCTCCGTATTGGGCTCTACCATCAACGACGAAGTGGCGGTAAAAGGAATGTCCGCGTCATCGGTAGAATCCGTGGGACTCATGTCTTCGATGGTGGTAGGCGTCGAATCAAACTGGCGAATAATCACAGAATTCTGATAGAGATTGAAGCCGGAGATCTCAGCCGTCACATTTTTCGTGATCGCCGCAGCGCGTGCGCCACCGTTGGTATTAAGATACGCCGTGATCACGTTGCTCGTCGTAAATGTGGCAGGAATCGAGTAATCTCCCGAGCCGTCGCATGGTCCGCTGTAAGAAAGCCCGCCGCTCGTGCGTATCACCACAACCGGCGTGGAGCCGTCGCAAACGGACGCGCCAATGGCGGTTGCACCATGGTCCGAATACACGCGGCCCGATATATTCACGGTGATGCCGGAATCGTCGAATTGCGCCCAACCCGGATCTCCGAGGCCGGCAATCGGTCCGAGATCATTGTCGTATTTCTCGCCATAAAACGGACCATACCCGTTTTTGAACCACCAGTAATTATTTTCGCTGTCCGTCGGCGAAGATGTGGCATTTACGTTTGCGCCGTTTATTACGCCGGTCGAAGTCGAAAACTGCGTGTACAAAATCTGCAATTGCGGGTTTCTGTCGATCACACTTCCGCTAAGAGTGATGGACGCCCCGCCGGATGGCGTATCAAGATTGAACGAACCGTTGTCGAGGCTGGAAATCACCGTGTTGGCGCCAGTAACGCTGAGCCCGAGCGGCGTCGTGGAGGCGAACGAGTAGTATCGCGCGGTGGTCGTTCCGCCCGCAATGCTGAAAGAGTAAAAGCCAGAACCCTGGTTGGCGATGGTTGTGGTGGCGGTGGAAATGCCCTGGATACTCGACGAGCCGGTCAATGTGACGATCGAGGAGCTCGCGATCTTTACGCTCACTTGGCGCTGTGATGCGCCTGCTGGCAACGCTATGCCATCGAAATCTCGGGCATAGTCCCAATATATCTGGCTAGAGGTGGCAAATGTGCCGTAGATGAAAAGTGATCCGGACGAGCTCGCATGGTTCTGAGAGTACAGCGACGACGTGGACGGAGCAATAATGCTCGTGACCGAAGAATTCCAGGTCGAAATATTTGTGTTGTCCCCGAGCGTAATCTGCGCGTACGTATCGCCGCTCAAGCCTTTCGGATTTACAGCGTATGTGGTTCCGGAGTTGAGATACAGGAGCGAACCCGTCCAGGTGGTGGAGGTATCTGGCAGATTGTTTCTGAATGTTCCGCCAACTTCGAGCGACGTTCCGCTCGAAAGAGTGATGGAATTCGCCTGAGTAAAGGTGGTGTTGCGCGTGGAAGTGGTGTTCCCCGTAATAGTCCAGCCGCCACCCGCGCCGTTGAATATCAGGTCGTAGAAAATCGAGCCGGTTACCGTCACCACGTTACCGGTTGCCGTCGATATGAAGCGAACAATGCCGTTGTTGTTGGCGAAAGCGCTTGAGGGCGGGTTCACGTTAAGAAGCGAGCCGCCGATTCCGATGGAACCGCTCGGCATGGTGGTCGTGCCATGTTCTATGCGGAAGGTTCCCGACGACGTCGCGTTGGTGTCCGTAAACGTCCAGCCGCCGCCGATGCCGTTGAAGGTCATGTGGTGTGCATTTGATCCGCCGAGTCGAATGATGTTTGCGCTTGAGGCCGTGAACTTCAAAGTGCCGTTATTGGCTGAAATGGCTCCGCCTGTATTTGAAAGCGACGCGCCGATCGCCAGTGTGCCCGCCGGCATCGTGACGGTTCCCGCTTGAATGGTGATGCTTCGCGAAGTAGTCGCGTTGAGGTCGGTAAAGCTCCACGCTCCGCCGGAACCATTGAAGGTGACGTCGTAGAAAGGAGTGGTGGTCGCGATGCGTATGGTTTTGCCGGACGCCGTCGCGTTGAAAAGCACGGCGCTGTTGTTGTGCTGGAAAATTCCGTTGACTGTGTTCCAGCTGCCACCGACGGTTGTCGTTGCGCTCGGGAGAGTCACGGTGCCGGTAGCTATGGTGAAGTCGTTTGTGGCAGTGGCAACGCTCGTGGTAAACGCCCAGTTGCCGTTTCCTCCGTTGAATGTCAGGTTGTAAAAACTCGACGATCCGGGAGTTATCGTCCTTCCCGTGGTAGTCGCGACAAAACTCACCGTACCGGTCTGCGCGGTAAAAATGTTGTTATTAACCCAGTGTCCTATGACGCTTATGGTATTTGCGCCGCCAGCGTTCAGTGTGTCGTCCGCCCCGATAGTGACATTGGTGGCTCGAACCCCTGAGGCGAGCGTGACCGTTTTGCTCGACCCATCGACAACGACCGTCCCCATGTCTTGCTTTGCTGTTGAAGCATCGCTCCAGGTGTGTGAACCGGTTCCCATAAACGTCGTGGAGGCGCCCCCCTTCGCAAAGATACCGCTCGCGCCGATAGCGAGGTTCCCATCCAGATTTAACGGATGAGCGCCTTGCGCGAGCGTCCCGAAGTTTATAGAAAGCGTCGAGCTCGCGCCAAAACGGCTTTGCAGAGTCCAGGTACTGGTGCCGGCGCTTTGCCCGAACGTAACGACGTTGAACGCCGCTGAACTTGTCGCAAGTGAAGAATCTATCGTTTCGATCGTCGAAGTCGCCGTGAAAATCACCGTGGAGGTGTCCTTGGTGAATACATAATTATTAAGCCAGGAGCCGTTCACGGTAAACGTATTGCCGTCTGCAATAAGTGTTCCGTCGATCTGGACGTGCCGGGCTGAGACGTTCCCGCTTGAGGCGCTGTCAGGCCGAAACACCGAGCCGGACTTGACGAGCAGCCTGTTGAGAAAACACCCGGAAATACCCGGGACGCACATTGCAAGGTCGTTGCCGGCGTCGACATCGAAGAATATGTCTTCGTTGTTGGAGGCTGCGGAATAGTCATAGACCGTCAGGTCGGCATTCGTAATGGTTGGATTATCGTCGGAGCCGATCGCAAGATGTTTCTCAAAAAGATTCATGTTCTCGATGTCTCCGCTACCGTCGTACTCCGTGACCGCCACCGCCTCGTTTCCATCGGCTACTCCGGAAACGAACGCTGTCACAACGTCGCCCGCGAACACTCGCACGTTGGCGATAGACCATGTGCCGCCGGATATCGCCGCGGTTTTTCCGAACTGAAGCACGCCGTTTATCGCCACCGCAACCGTCCCGCTGGTCACGTTGGTCGTTTGATCGAATTGCTTCGCCGTGCCGGAAATCGTGACCCCCGGCCCCCAGGTAAGCGTCCAGTCGTCCAGCGTTGGGCAGTTTTCGCCGGCACACGTCAAATTCGCCCGTAAACGGAGGGTGGGATATGTATCGGTACTGATTCCGGAAATATCGACCGGAGTAGTCGTCGTGCCGGCGGAATTACCGGAGAGCGCCGCGTCCGGCACCAGCTCCCAGGTGCTCGATGCGCTGTTGTAATACTCCAACTGAATCGTCAACGCGGAGCCGCCGGGCAGAGTGTCGTTGTAGCTTATTGCACCCCATTGGATGCCCGATCCGTCTGTGAAATTTATCGCGGATGATTGGACGGTCCCCGTAAGAAATGTCGGGTACCGTCGAACCACAATATCAATGGGCGTGACGGGCGGCGATATCGTTGCGATAGAGGTCGTTTCAAGAGTCTCAATCGTCGACCACTCAGAGCCGTTCCAATAAGAGAAATCGTACTGCGTATCGCCGTCGTTGTACGCGACGACGAGGATGTTGTCGTCACCCGTACGAACGCTTCTGACTACCGCAGAATCGCCTATCGTGGAAATCGCGGTCAGCGGCGAAAATGTCAAACCGTTCCAATACGTGTACTGCACCTGCGTGGTATTAGAATGCGGCAGCATGATGAAGCCGTCGCGGCCGGATGTTGTCTCAAATTCGCATGAAACCGGAGCGCCGTTTGTGGAGTTCGCCGCTGCGGTCACGAAGTTTTGGCTGGGATTAAAAGTTGCGCCGTCCCATCGCGCGATCCCGAGGTTGAGGCTTACGTCCACATAGCAGAGCACCATGTTGTCAGAGCCGGAGTCCTGGACAATACGTCCTGATTCAAAGTTGTTGGTTATTGCGACCGTCGTCGTGGACGACCACACCGACCCATTCCAGGTCTTGTAATTGAAACTGTTGGCGGTGCCGTTTCCGTATACGAGGACCGCCTGATCGCCAGACTCTTCATACTCAACCGCCATGCCTTCATTTGCAGCAGCGCTCTTAAATCCGACAATTTCCGTATGATCCCAGTCATCGCCGTCCCACACATACGTCTGAAAATCTGTCGTTGCTGTCGTCGTATCGCGAAATACGGCGATAATTTCGTCCGACTCAGGATCGGCCGCCAATTTCACCCGCTCGCAATTCGTGTTAAGCGACAGATCCAGCGTCGAGGTCGCATACCACGTAGCGCCGTCCCAGACCCGATAGTACGCGTCTGCGCCAGAACACGCGACGACGAGCGCTTCTCCCGAGCTCGTCTCGTATGCCACATCGAAGCCGCGCTGAGTAACATCCGAAACTGTGGATACGCTGACCCTATTGCCAGCCACGTCAGTCGTGCCATCGACGATTTGCACATTGACCCCTCCCGTGGCGCCAAGAGTGCCTATGATGTACTCATCGCGCGTCGGCGCCGCTGCCGCTTCGGCATATCTGATTGTATCCCCGACCGGAGAGGCACTTTGTTCGTCGCCCCAGTCTGTGCCATTCCAGAAACGATACCGCGGAGTCTGTACCGTGCCTTCTGCGTACACAAAAAATGCTTCGCGGATGAGAGTAGCCACACGCGCACTGTCGCTTTCGCTTTCAGTGTCCGAGAGGGTGTCCGTCTCGAATTGTCCGTCGGTGGTCTGATGCCACGTCGAGACCGTGACCGTCGTATCGACGGTGAAACTTCGCGCGTCTGACCATGGCGACCAACTATCGCCGCCGTTTGGATCGCGCGCTCGCACCCGCCACCAATAGGTATTGCCGTTCGTGAGCGCGTTTGCCTGCGGAACTGAAAAGCTCACCGTATCGCCCGACGTAAACGGACGCGTATCGCTCGGAACCGTTACGTTTACGAAAAGCGTCGAGCTACTGACGGAGTTGCGCGTCGTTGAGGAGACGAAATCGGGAAGGGTTCCTATCGAAAACTCATACTCCAGGTCGTCGTCCTGAGGATCGGTAGTGAAAAACGTGAACACCGGCGTGGTGGTGGCGGTTTTTTCGTTATCGAAAAGTGTCAGAGGGGTCGGGGGGTTTACGCCGATACCCCACGCGATGGTCCAGTCCTGCAGACGCGGTGTGGCGCCCGTATTGGCAAGTTCGGCATACGCGCGAATTTGATTGTACGTCGTCGGGCTCAGTCCAAGAAGCGATATCGGGGAGAAAACGAACCCATTTGAATTGCTCGCCAAATCGGCATCGGGAATGAGATTCCATTCGGCGCCGTCGAAATATTCGAGGTGGTAGAGAATATTGCTCGTGGTGGTGCTGTGATGCCAACTTAGCGAACCCCAAACGTTTCCCGTGGTTTTTTGGCTAAAAAGTATCGAGGGCGCCGTGGTCGTACCGGCTACCTGCGGCGGTGTAAGCACTATGTCGTTCGTCGAGGTCGCCTCGGTACTTTCGACATAGTGCT
>JAGVDT010000023.1 GCA_020058565.1 Minisyncoccota bacterium
CCCCGTGTTCGGCATCGAAAGCCATGGTTCCTGAAGGGGGAGGGCCTCTCCGATCTGGAGAAGTTCGATGGAAATGCCATCGGGCGATTTGATAAATGCCATGCGGCCGTCCTTCGGCGGCCGCAAAATCGTAATCCCTTTTTTCTGCAAACTCGCGCAATAGTCATAAATATTCTCAACGGCATAGCAAAGATGCCCGAAATTCCGTCCGTCGGTGTATTCTTCCGTTTTCCCATTCTCGTCCGGCCAGTTGTACGTCAACTCCAAAAGCGGCGCTTTATGCTCCGGCGTCGGATTATCCTGCGGTGCCCGCAAAAAAACATTCGTATACCGCCCCTTCTCATCATCCCGCCGTGAGAATTCAACGAGCCCCAACTTCCCGCACCAAAAACCTAATCCCTCGTCGAGGTTTTTTACTCGGACCATCGTGTGGAGGTAGTGCATAGAGGCATTCTAGCAAACTATAATGACCACCGGGTATACTGTAGTCTTATGGAATCTGACGATGCTAATCGACCAGAGAAGAATCGAGCTTATAGCAAGCGATCGCCGGAGAATATAGATACTACCCGTCTTTACGTTGATGCCAAGAAGAGCGAGTACATTAACGTAGACACTGCTCTTGCGGCAAAGGTTAACGATCTTCTTGATAGTCAAACGGCTGTCGTTTCCGGAGACGATGTCGAGGATCTTCTCTCGACGAGCGATAAAATTGCGGGTGCGAATTGTCACAAAACCTCGTTGTACCTTACCGGCATTATATCTAAAGAGGAACTATTCGCACCCGGCAACGATGATCCAGTTACTGCGGGACACGAGCATGTCGAATCACATTCGACGCTGTATCCTCGTTCCGAAACACTTGAGGTTAGCCTCGGCCGAAAGAAGTTTCCCTTTCGAGTTTCGTTCTTCAAAAAGCGTAATGGAAAGGATTTTGCGTATCATTCCATAACCGTTCTAGGTTTGACCAATAAGGGCCGTGTAGTCGCTTTCGAAAAAGAGGGTCCGTATGCCGACACTCCGTTCAGGTACGTTGACGGAATCAGGGCAATAGCGGGGCATATCACGACCGGATACACGCCGGGTTTGGAAAAGTGAATTGACGGCATTTCTTTTGTTTATTAAATACGCATCACTTCTTCAGCACATCTTTCTTGTAATGCTTTAAGTATGCAACGAGGATGAAGGAGATGATGACAAGCAAGAACCACGAGGTGATTTTGTTTGTCGAGACGACGGTCCACACGTGGATCTGGTCGGGATACTGCCAGGCACCATAGAAGGTTGAGATGTTTTCAGCAAGCCAGATAAAGAACGCAACAAGGCAGAAGGCGAGGGGGAGCGGCATTTTTCGGCGCACATTTGTCGCCACGAACGTGATGTCGGTGCGCGCGAACAGGAGGAAGACGGCGGGGATGAGGATGAGACGCAAATCCGGAATGAAGAAATTCGTAAAAAAGTTGAGGTAGATAAGGATGCTCAAAACGAGGATTGCGAAGTAATTTGGTACGCCCTCGAGGTCGGCTTTCAAAATCCGCCATGCTTGCGCGAAGTAGCTCCCGACCGCCGCGTACATGAATCCGGCAAAAAGCGGGACTGTTGCGATCTTAAAAAACGCTTCTTCAGGATATGTCCACGATCCGACCGTAGGGTGTGTCTTGAATAGTTCAAGTGCCGTCCCGAGGACGTGGAAGAGGAAAATGACCTTTATTTCGTCCCATGTCTCGACCTTGGTGAGAAAGAGAATGATCTGCAAGAGGACCGCGGCGACGAAAATAAAATCATAGCGGGCGAAATCAAAAAGCGGGATGTAATTCGACGCGAAGAGGAGGACAAAAAAAGACCCAGCAAAGATGCACGCGCGGGCTTCCTTGACGCCAAAAACGATGAATTCCCACACATATTCTCGGTAAGGGGTCTGAAGCATCGGCCGATTGTACACCAACTCACTCGAAATATAGAGGTGACACCTCTATACCCGATCATATCGACGCCTTTACGGCTCGCCATTCCATAGCGGAAGAGACGCGAAACGACAGCGGGTGCCGAGCCTTCCTCAACCGTGTCTGCCAACGTCCGTAGTGCGATCGCGGAGACTTTTTTCAAGGCATCGCTTTTGCTCGTACCATACGCCATAACACCTGGAAGCCGGGGGATTTCTGCGATCCAGCGGCCATCATCTTCGCGGTCAAATTCGACCGCGAATCCGTGTGCTGGCGTTTTTTTAAGCGCCCTCGATTTCATACCGAGAGTACAGCATGACCAATTTTTAAAGGACATTTTGTTTGAAATGCCTCAGATAGGCGACCAAGACAATCTGATATCATATAAGCATGGACGGAATCAGGAATTCTATTGATACGCGTACTCTGCCGGTGTGTACTCGCACGTATCGCGAACAGGAACTCTCAAAACAGAACCTAACAGACTTGGCTCACGCAGAAGCAAATAAGCTTGTAGGGGTAGCGAGAGGGGGGGGTGTTGCGCGCGTTGATTTTTATGACTTGAATAAAACGGAATTCATTCCCGAAACTCTTTTTCACGTTAGACATCCACAAGATGCGGAGCGCGTCGCGCAAGATGGCCTCGCCGGCGATATTTATGTGCAAACACATGATTTATCCGTAGAGCCGAATGGTATTTCGCTCTACCGCAGTGACATCGCTCCAGCCATCTTTGCCTTACGCCCCTCCGACGTCAAAATGCCGTTTACTATCACGTTAGATCCCGAGTGCTTTATCGGAATACCCGGAGAGTATCTCAAGGCATTTATCGTACATACCAAAGAAAGAATTCCGCTCCAAAAATTACATGCAAGTATCGAGACGATACGAAGGGGACGACCAGTTTCCTAACATGGCGACGCTGCTCCAGAGGGACCGACTTACTATTAAACGTTGAGCATCGTTTTCACGCCTCATTCCTAGCAAATTGGCCGGTGTCGCGCGATTTGTTGTAGAGGTAGACAAAAAGGAACGTACACACGATGCAGTAGAAGATATTTTCCATAAAAGAAATGCCGAACAGACGCCAGGCGATCTCGCCATGATTGAGAAGCGCGAAGCGCGCAGCTTCGAAGGTGTGAGTAGCGGGGAAAAGGACTGCGATGTGCTGGAGCCAGAGCGGCATGATTTCGAGCGGATAAAACGCAGCGGAGAGCGGTTGGAAAAAACTCACCGTCGCCCATGCGGCGGCCTGGATACGTGTTCCGAAGCGGAAAATCAGGCCGAGAAGCGCGACACCGAGCGCGTAGGAAAAGAGGAGGAAATTGAAGAAAACGAGCGCCATTGCCTGCCATCCAATCACGAACGGGTTGAAATCAAACGCATACACAGAAAGCAGTGTCGCGAGCGCAAGGACGAGGGTTGCTTTTATTACACCGGAAATGGTATGCGCCAGGATGTATTCGGCGAGGCGCATTGGGGCGATGAAGAGGTTTGTGAGATTGCGCGACCAGATGTTCCAAAGGCTCCCGAGCGTCACTGAATACTGAATAATCCAGATGATCGTCCAGAGAAGCATGCCAAGAAGGACCAGTTGCCCCGTTTCTGAATTCTCGCCGCTCAAGTAGAGCGAAATAAATCCGAAAACGATAATGTTTGCAAACGGGAAGATGAAAATATCCGCAAAGACTTCGCCCGACCGATAGAGGACGAATGCTTCCTGCCATAAGATTGCGCCAACGCGTCGGAGACTCATATTTCTTTTCTTGCAATTTGTAAGAAGACGTCTTCGAGCGTCGGTTTGCGAATTTCGATGTCTTCGATCCATATGCCGGTTTTCGACATATCAAAAAGGAGGCCGGGAATGGCTTGTTCGGTGGCCTTCACTTCTACCGTCGCGTGTTCGGGGTACGAGTGTTCAAAATGTTTCTCCCGCAAAAGCGCGTCAAGCGCATCGGTCCTTGCGTCAAAGACGACGCGGAGCGTGGCTGCGGAAATGCGCTTTGTGAGATTGAGGGGAGTATCCTGCGCAACAATTTTTCCGTGGTCGAGGAAAATGACTTCATCGCAGATGCGCGTGATCTCATTCATGTTGTGACTCGTGTAGAGGATCGAAAGGTTGCGTTCGTTCCGCAGCTCCTCGATGAGCGTGAGTGTTTTGTCGGCGATATCAGGGTCAAGCGATGCTGTTGGCTCATCCATGAGGAGGAGCTCCGGATCGTTGAGAAGCGCTTTCACGAGATTGACACGCGTCTTTTGGCCTGAGGAGAGGTCTTTGTAGAGCCTGTTCGCAAGATCGTTTGCTTCGAGCTGCTCCAGAAGTGCCTTGATTTTCTGCCGCGAATTCGTGACTTGGTACAATTCCGCAAAAACGAACAAATTTTCCCACACCGAAATACGGCCCATAAGCGTGTTGAACGCCGAGGTCATGTTGATCCGCTGCAGGCATGCTTCCCGCTCCGTCGCAAAGTCGCGGCCGAAATATGAAATGCTGCCGCCGTTTTGGAGCGTGATACCCGAAAGGATCTGAATCGTCGTCGTCTTTCCAGCGCCATTCGGTCCCAAGAAGCCTACGATCTTGCCGCGCGGCACGGAAAAGGAAATACCATCCACGGCCTTGAAGGAGCCGTAGTTTTTCGAGAGGTTTTTGACTTCCAATACCGTTTCTGGCATCTCGGGATTGTAGCAGGTTGCAGTCCGATTTCATTGCGCGTAGTATGCCGCAGGCGACAACACACAGGAGAGAGCTCATGTCTGGACGCTGGTTTTTGACGGTACGCCTCGACGCGCCGGATCGCCTTGTGGCGCACTGGCTGGACGACAAGGATCTCATTCTCTTCGGGATTGAAGGCAAACTCGGGGATGAGTATCACGTACTCGACGACAAATCAGATGCGAAGTCGCGCATCGTCGGCGAGATACAAGGCGACCCTGCAGGGCTTCTCAATGCGCTGGTCGACATGTTTGGCTCTCTCAACGGCGGCGAGCACGCGAGCCAAGATTTGCGCTTTCGAGTCGTCACCGAATTGATCGGCGATGTCGTGGCCGCCGTCCGTCGCATGAAAGCATAGGCGCACGTCGTTCATCCTCCGCCGCGGGTCACCCCTGCGGCGGACATTTGTGTGATACCCACTCGTCTTCGCGCTCCTCGATATGTAGCTTTCCGAACTACGTCGTGACGGTGGTGGCGCAATCCACGTTGATCGCTTCGCTTATTACTGCGTGATGCACGCACCGTCCCGGCAGATACTGCCGTATCCACAAGAATATCGCTCCTCAATGAGTACATCTCCTTTGCACGACCTTTCGAGTAGTCGCCCCCCGCTCTTCCAAGTGTCACCATGCTCTGATTCACAAAAATCACTTTCAATGTTGGCCGGTCTGTCAATTTTATTTAGCTGACCTGAGGTAATGGTATTTTTGGTGTATATATCTTGGTTGACGCCGTCATTTTCGCAGTATGAGGTGATCACTTGTTCTCGTGATAGCAGCGATGGTTTTCTGATTTGCTGAAAAAAGTAGTAACTCGCAGCCATGGATGCGAGTAATATAACAACTAATGCAATTCCAGTGACCCGCTTCACAAGCCAATTTTAGCATTTAAATCGGTGTCGGTTATAGAGGTGTCACCTCTGTATTGGCACGGCAGCATCTTGAGGTTCTGTATTACGGTTGACCCTACGGCATCGTCGACGCCGTAGGGTAGTTTGAGATCTGTCTCTCGGTTTAGTCGCGCCTCGTATAGATAAATGCGGCCAGCCCGAACGCCATGACTATAAAGGGAATGTCGAACCCCCACTCGCGAGCCGAGGCGCCTTTAGTGAGGTTATGTGCGAGGAGAGCCCCGCTCACTCCGACGAGTACCAGTATTGCTCCTCGATCGACCAGGTGTTTTCGGCCTGTCTCGGTCAGGTAAATCATCCCGAATATGAGCCCAAGTAACGCGCAGCTGCCGGTTCCCAGCACAATTGACAAGGTTGCCCATGCTGCGATCGTCACGTGTTGCCCAAGGTAGGTGGCAAGCACCGCTAGCGTACCTGCAAACAGGCCGGCCATGATGAAGCATCCGATAGCGATGAACAGGTTCCACCTGAGGCCGCATCCATATTGAGGCTGTACCAGCGACGGAGACTTATTATTCTGCATCCTGCAACTCCCAGTTCACATGCGCACAAAGAAGTTTGTGAGCATGTCCCTGAGAAGCAACACGAGGCCGCCCGTATGAAGCGTCAGCTGAAGACAATATAATTGAAGATTGCGTTTCGAGCAAGTGGAGCGTTTTTCACAAAGAAAACAAGGCGAGATGATCGCCGTAGAAGCTAGGGTCAGGCACCAGCGGAACGGCAAAGACGTGCCAATATAGAGGTGTCACCTCTCTATATTGGCACGATTTCATTTTGCCCGCCCTCCGAATTAGCCCGCGCCCGCAGGGCGCAATTCGCCGCCGCCCATTCCCGCGCCGCTCCGCGGCGCGGCTCCGCCGCACTCATTCCGGCAGAAGTTTCAATCTCTGAGAGTATATCGCGCCGCTAGAACTTATTTCCAGTCGCAAGGCGACTGACTTCGCACGCGCCGAGCGCGTGGTGGCTTGGGATTTTTTCGTACGCTCCACGCGCCTGCA
>JAGVDT010000084.1 GCA_020058565.1 Minisyncoccota bacterium
ACATCCGTTCGTTTTCCATCGCCCGAAAGCGCGCTAACAATGCCACCTAAGCGAAAGCTGCTTCGGTGGTTTTCGTGTTTTATGAGAAGTTTGGAATATGAAAGTATTGGCTCTCTTTGATAAAATGGGTTCTAACGTCGTCCACTACGTGGAGCTGGCAAAATCATATGCTCCAATAGAAACGGCGAGCACCCAGGTTTAAAGACCCTTTAAGGGTCTTTTGTCGACGACGAGGCCTCGCCTCTGAGTTACGGGGGAGTATGCACACCCATGTCTTTCTAATTGCAATATACTTGCATATAATAAGGGCATGTGTCTTCTCTGTGGCGCAACGCAAACTCCCGTTTGTGCGGTCGCGGGTCCATGTACGACGACGATTCAGCATCTTGCGAGTTTCGCAGTCCTCTCTCTGGCACTCTTAAATCTCTACTCCGGTTACTGACGTTTGAACGCCATTATCAGAATGAATATGGCGAGCATGATGAGCACAATTGTTCCACCTGTTGATAGATTGAGGTAGAACGAGACGAAGATACCTGCGATTACCGAGAAAAGCGATATTGCTTCCGCATAAAGGATAGTGGTAGTGAAGCTTCGGCGCAGTTGGAGTGCTGCAACTACGGGAATAACGATAAGCGCAGCAATGAGCAAAACACCAATTATGGGTATCGAGAGCGAAATGGTGAAAGCTGCGAGAACTATGAGAATCATGTTGATCCATCGAACCGGTACTCCAGCGACTTGAGCGGACTCCTCATCGAACGTGATATAGATGAGCTCCTTGTAGAAGAAGGCGAGTGTTGTAACCACAATCACCGCTAGGACCAACATCGTATATACGTCCGTTTGCGTAACGGTAACGATGCTGCCAAAGAGGTAATTAAATAAGTTTGTGTTGAAACCCTTTCCAAGACTTAATAGGATAGTCGCAATCGCGAGGCTACCTGAGAGAAACAACGCAAGTGCCGATTCGCCGTAGACACGTTTGGTATTACGCATTTTTTCTATACCAAGGCTCGAAATAACAGTGACGCCCAGCGCAGTGAGAATCGGGCTGATATTAAGAAGAAACCCGAGCGCAACACCGGCAAGCGACACATGTGCCAGGGTATCTGCGATGAGAGAATAACGACGAAGCACAAGAAATATGCCGATCAAGGGCGCAATAAGTGCGACGATGATACCGGCTTCGATGCCGCGAATGACGAACCCGTATTGAAATAGTTCGAAAAAGTTCATCCCGTTAGAGGCAGGCCCCGTTAGAGGCTATCTCGTTTAGTCTTAATAAACTCCGCATAGTCATTTGTGTATATTTTTCGTTGCCTCTAACGGGATTCATGGATGCGGATGAATAACCGCGTGCGTGTCCTTAAAGTATTCGTCAACGGAGTTGTGGAAGAAAAGCGTATGGTCAATACACGCCACATGCATGGCTTCTTTCGACATGCTCTCGATGTCGTGGGTGATAAGCACGACGGTCAAACGCAGCTCTCGGTTGAGTTTGCGCAGCAAAGTATAGAATTCGGCTTTAATTTCCTGCTCTATGCCGACTGTTGGCTCATCGAGGATAACGACCTCCGGATTACCTGCGAGTGCGCGTGCAATAAATACTCGCTGCTGCTGACCTCCCGATAGATCGCCTATAAGTCTGTCGCGATATTGCCACATCTCGACGTGTTCAAGAGCCTCTTTCGCTTTATGTCTGTCCTCGCCGGTCATGGATTTGAACAGTCCGCGGCGACTATACCTTCCCATTAAAACGACTTCTTCAACAGTGGCGGGGAAATTAACGTCAAAATTAGTTGCTTTCTGCGGTACATAGCCGATCTTTGCCCAATCTTTGAATCTGGAAATTTCCTGCCCAAAGAGTTTGATTGTGCCCGAGGACGGTTTGAGAAGTCCCAGAAGTATCTTTATGAGTGTTGTCTTTCCTGCGCCATTACCGCCCACAATACCCAGATAATCACCTCGGTGGACGGTGAGCGTGATGTCGTGCAATACTTCGTGTCCGCTATATGAGAAGGATATGTGATCCGCCTCAATGATATTCTCATTATGGTTGACGTGGGGCATTATTCTTACCCCGTTAGAGGCCTGTTTAGAATATCGCTCATAAGTATGTACAGTATACCTGCGAAATGATCCTGCGCCTCTAGCGGGGCGAACATTCTAGCGCGATTTTGAGGTTAGCGAGATTTACCCGCATCTCAGTAAAATAGTCCTTGCCCTGCGCCATTTCCTCGCTCGTGAGTCCTTCAAGCGGATTGAGAACCAGGGTTTGCGCTCCGACCTCCGTTGCTATAGTTTGGGATAATTTTGGCGAAACCAGCGTCTCGAAAAAGATATACCGCACATCGTTATCGCGGGCAAACTTCGCGATCTCCGCTAGCTCTCTGGGAGACGGCTCTTCCTCTATAGATAGACCACCGATGGCAACTTGGCGAAGTTTATATGCGCTGGCAATGTATCCAAATGCCGCGTGCGACGTGATAATGTCGTCTTTTGAGCAAGAAGACAGCCCCGCTTGAAATTCGGCATCAAGTACCTCGAGTTTCTGTTTAAGCGCATCAGCACGTGCGCGGTAGTAAGCGCTGTTTTCGGTGTCTGAGGCAATGAAGCCTGCTGCGATGCTATCAACCATTCGCGAAGCGAGCGCCGGCGAGAGCCATACATGCGGGTCGAGTACGTGATCTTCTTCGGATCCTTCGTCTTCATGCTCTTCATGTTCCTCATGCGTAGCCTCAAGCGAAGCTAGGCCCGCTCCAGCGGCAATAACTTTTGTGCGGTTTTTATCGACGCTGTTCTGCACAGCTTCAGCCCACGGCTCGAATCCATCACCGTTCAGTATGAGCAGATCGCTGTTTTGGATATTTGCGAGATCCTGCGGCGTTGGCTCGTAATCATGCGGCTCTGCTCCAGCCGGCGTGATATTCAATACATCCGCCTTATCGCCGCCTACCTGCTGAGCAAAGTAGTAAACCGGATAAAAAGAAGTAACGACTTTCACTTTCTGAGACTGAGTTTCGCCTGATGTACGGAAAAATACCAGGGTCAAAAATCCTACAATGATTATCGCAGCAATCACGCCTACGTATTTAATATTCATAGCATTGAATTAAGCCGCCTGTAATGTAGGGCCCTGTTTTACACACGAGTTGCAAAGCCCAAAGAATTCCAGCGAGTGGCCGGTGATATGCGAGAAGCCTTTTACTTGTTTAAGTGCTTTATCTGCAAGATGATCCGAGTCGCACCCTATAAAGTCTTCGATTCGTTCGCATCTGACGCAAACGACGTGATGATGATCTCGCGCATCGGCGATCTCGTAGCGAGGGCGACCCATACGCAGGTCAATTTGCCGGACGAGACCTGCTTTGGTAAATGCTTCAACGATGCGATATACCGTCACCTGATCTATCGAATCTTTGAGCCCATCTGCTATTTCGAGGATAGTTTGCGGCAGTCTTGTTTTCTGAAGATATGTGAGGAGGGTACGGCGGGGCTTAGTGGCTCGAAAGCCCGCATTTCTAATAATGTCGACGAGTGCGTCTTTTTTCATGTGATGCATGATATATCACATGCAAAAACTTTGCAAGTACTTGACAAATTATTAGCAACTAGCTAATCTCCTTAATGCAATCCAATTGCATTTATTTATTGCGTATAAAAACATGAATAATAAAATCCTAAGCATCGGTAGTTTATCGGTATTTGTACTGCTCATCAGTTCCCAAAGAAGGGGCTGTGCTCGACATCTCGTATTGTGCCTGTCCCTGTTTTCCTCTGAGGGGGAAGTGTTTCCAAGCTATTGAACCATTACGCATTTCTGGAATGGAAGTCAATTTTATGGTAGAATTCTCGAGTGAGAGATCCCGAACCGGAAAAAGAACGCAGTGAAAGAAAGCTTTCCTGTGACGACTTTCTTGAAACATACAATGACGGATTGCCCGAACAATTCCCCCTCGCGACGATCGAACTCTTGAAAAAGTTCCAGGAAATCCATCCGAAACTATTTGCGAACGGCGATGTATGGACGCTGGATAAGCATCGCAGGCAATTTATGGACTGGCTGCGTCAGCACGTTCGCTCTCTTGAACTCTTGAAGCTCAAGCAGCGCCTACAAGATTAATTTCAATCTCGGTAACACTTCCTTTTACCACGGGAGACGCCGCAAGAGCGCCGAAATCCCTTCGAGAAGGTCTTTAGAGACATTCGTGTCTCTCGAAATATCCCGAATGGTTACTGCAAGACGCGCATCGATTTTATATTCGTTGTCAAATAAATACGATGGAAACTCCTTAAATCGCTCAAAATAGTCGACGAATGCCTCTTTGCGGACACGAGGGTCGTCACTCGTAGCTCCTGCCTTCATTTTCTCGAAATCGAATTTCTCTTTCTTTGGAGTCTGGGGCGGGTCACTTTTTTTATCCGCGGTCCAAGACTTTTTCCCGACTCGCTTGAAAGGGTCTTGTGACATGCTGCATCGAACGATCTCGGGAAGTTTCGCGGCGGATTTCCTTCCGACGGTCTTGGCCACCCAAGAATTTAAACCGATGGAGAATGTTTGATTCACTAATAATAACAAAAATCCCGCGTGCGTCGAGCAATTCTTGTGCCGATCACGAGTACCTGCTTCGGGACGGTGTCTATTTCGAGAATCCTACTCTTTATCTTCCTTTGGCGGAAAAGGGTAGGCGCTCCCGGGCGTGGCCGACGGCGGCACATACAGACTCAGTACCGCAGCTGTGCCGATGACGGTCACGGTAGCAGCCAGGGACCAGAGGATCGGTATGTGCACGATGTCGATAAGCAACATTTTCGTGCCGATAAGCAAAAGCACGATCGCGAGCCCGTAGGAGAGCAGATGAAATCGCTCGTTCAGGTCTGCAAGCAGGAAATACATTGGACGCAGTCCCAGTATCGCGAAAGCGTTTGAAGAAAGCACGATAAACGGATCCGTAGTGACCGCAAAAATTGCAGGTATCGAATCGACGGCAAATATCACATCCACGACGCCTATTACCGCGATAGCGGGCAAAAGTGGTGTCGCCACGCGCATGCCGTTGCGGATGGTAAAAAACTTTTCGCCGTCGAACTCGCGGACGTATTTGACTTTCTTTTGCACCCAGGCCATCGCAGCGCTGGACTCTAGATCCGGCTCCTTGCCGATGGATCGCCACATTTTGATGCCGGTATAGACCAGGAAAGCGCCGAATATATACAAGATGAAATGGAATTCCGAAATAAGCCACGCTCCCAGCAGGATGAGCGTGGCGCGCAGCGCAAGCGCTCCAAGTATGCCGATCATGAGCGCGCGCTTTTGAAACTCGAGCGGTATGGCGAAATGCGTAAACACCAGGAGGAATACGAATATGTTGTCTACCGCGAGGGTCTTTTCGATAAGGTAGCCGGTGATGAATTCAAGCGCCTTCGTATGGGCATGCGCCTGCGCTGCGAGATCCGCGCTAAGGCCGCCCAAGTACACCCATAGCCATCCGACGAATGCGAAAGATAGTGCAACCCAAATAACGGACCATATCAGCGCCTCTTTAAAAGAAACGCGGTGTGCGCCTTGTTTGTGCATGGCGAAAAAGTCTATGGCCAGGGCCACCGCAACGACTATGCCAAATACGATCCACATAGCTGGCTATGGTAGCACGGCTGGGCAAAAAGTCGTGCCGCGCTTTTCGAGACTGCCAGAATTCACGAACCTGCTTGAGAACGAGCGGGCCAGGCGTACAATGTATGACGGAAGCAACCACTGTGAGGAGAGACCGATGATGCGCGTCATACTGATCGTGATGCTGATCCTGATCCCGAACGCAGCGTTTGGCGATCAGGGCCCCAACAGCCTTGCCGGTTTTGGAGGCAATTGGACAGGAAGCGGTACGCTGAAGGTGGAGTCAGCCAGCGAGCGATTCAAATGCAGAGCGTACAATACCGGCACTGAGGCGTCACTTAAGATTGCGCTGCGGTGTTCAAACGCGAGCGCATCATACGAGTTGCGCGGAATCATCTCGCTCGCTGGGAAAGACGTTGCTGGTACGTGGGATTTGCGAACCTACAACGTCACCGGGGTTATTGCCGGGAAGTTTTCTGGTACCAGGCTCAGCGGCACAATGGAAGGCGGCGGCTACAGCGGGAAGTTTAGCGTTTCTCGCACTGCTTCGGGGCTCGAGATGGAAGTCTCTAGCAGCGGGAAGACCTTTGTAGCGTCTCTGGGCAAGTAGCGCAGCTACGTACTGGCCGGGTGCACGCGCATCCGGCCATAAACATTGACACGTCACAATCCGAGTCGTACTGTGGCGTGTAGTACGGTCGTAGGAGGCGTTGATGCTACAAACCCTACAACTCCGTGCGGCCCCTGTTGGTCGCGCCATGATTTTTATCGCAGTCTTTGTTGCATCAGGAGCGACGCTGTGGTGCGCGATACTGGCTTTTTCGCTAGCGGTCACGATGGTGACCAGCGCCTTTGGAGTCGCGCTGCCGAGGACGGTGCTCTATGAGCTTTTCGACGTCACCGTATCGTTGCAGGATTTGATGGCCGCAGCTGTCTTCGTGATCGTGTCATCGACGGCATTGTACGTATCAGACAGGGTGATGGCGTTTATCCGTCACCACGATTGGGAGAGACTCGCTGCAGATCTCGAATATCCGGCAATAGCACTGTGGTGGTTCGCGGCCACTGCACTATCAACGTTTTCAGTCGCGCTCCCCGTCATTGTTGCCTACTGGATTTTGCGAAGAATGGCACTGCTCGAAGAGGCGGGCAACATAAAGGACCTGCTCGAAGATACGAGACACTTTTTGCTCTTCGTCCTGGTCGCCGCGGGAATCTATGCCATCCGCGAGGTCGTGCGATACCGAAAAAATGATCTTAAATGATCTCCATATCCCGCAGGTTAGCGACTTCTGACCGCCAGCTTCTTGCACCGCTGGCGGTTTTCTATTTGGAGAAACACATATCGCCGCGAATTGTACTGCAGAGGAATTTGAGCATATACTTTTCGTATGGATCGTATGGAGAAGGGAAAGAGAGGTGCTCCCTATTTGACAAAAATTCTTACGAGCGCTGCGATTGCAGCCGCCCCTCTCTCTCCTGTACTTGTAAACAAAGCAGCAGCGTTTCAGGAGCCGTCCGAAAATGCTGCCCCGACCCCGCGCCTAAAGGCCCTTGAAGGCGAAAACACTCGACCCGCGATGATAGCAAAAATGCGGCAAGACCTTCGCCAGCCTGTCGAATTTTTTTCCGTAGCTGTCGGTAAACCCAAAGACGGCAGATGCATTCTCTATTACAGAGGCGGAGCGTCCCGCTCGTCAGTAACACCTGTTAGGGTAGCTCTCGAACTCCTCGAACGAAGCACGCCTCTCGAAATACTCAAGGGTATCGAAATAAACCACACGCACCCGGTATTTCATGGAACTACGGTTTTCAAACACAGGTTTAGGCGCGAGCCTAATCCTAAGAGCGCTGCAGACAAAATTGCTCTGTCTTTTTTTGTTATCCAGACTCCAACCGATGTTGTCTATGCACAGAGCAAAGTCATACAAATGTTTCTAGACATGCGCGGCATTCATGCGGGGCCTATTGACCACGGCGTCATCACCGCGGACGGCCGGTGGCGCATCAAACAGGCGGACGAAGCGATTCTACAGTCTGCGCCGCTTCGGAGAGCTCTAATAGAGGAGCTCACTGAAAATTTTATCTACAATCCTGAGCTGGTAAAAAGCATTGGCGGGGCTCGGCCAGAAAACAGAGAATGGCAAATGAAGGACGCGAGGGATCTTGCGCGGGTATTTGCCATACTTATAGTCGATCATGAAATAAACCTCAAAGACGTGGAGGAGGCTATGTCAAAACATCAGTCGTCACCCGCCGCTTCGACCTGGAAAAAGGTCAAATCCTACTATCAGGGTGAGTGGGCTAAAGATCGAAAACTCACGCACCTCCACATCACGCTTGGTGAACAGATAGTCAACTCCGGAATGTCTCTTGAGGAAGCGGTACGACGCTACAATGAAGCGCTCAAAGCCGATTTCGGCGTTGAATTGCATTTCGAGCCGTACACTGACTAGACAGAGACCATGACGCCCGAGCGGTATGTAGAGATCTCGGCTAATGTGTGCACCGTTAAGTGAGTCCTCGCTTCGGGGTATACTCTGAGCATGCGGAGGTTTAAGTCGATCAGTCCTCACGATGGCGCTGTGCTTGGCGTCGCAAACATTACCTCTACCCAGGAAATGCAGGAAAAAGTCGCTGCGGCTCGTGCGGCGCTGCCTGGCTGGCGGGCCCTTGGCACAGACGGACGCGTCGCCAAGATGCGGCGATTTCACGAGGTCTTTTCGATACACAAAGAAGAATTCGCGAAGCTTGCGACCAAAGAAATGGGAAAACCTCTGAGCGAAAGCGTGGCAGATCTTGAAAGCGCGTTGGGATATTTGGGCAAATATCTAGACATCGCTCCTGGAGTCCTTGCTCCAGAAGTCACGTATGAGGGCAACGGAGAAGTGCATACCGTGTATCGCGAGCCGTATGGCGTAGCGGCGGTCATAGTGCCGTGGAATTATCCGGCCTCGAATTTCGTCTGGGGAGCGTGCCAGGCGCTGATCGCGGGAAACACAGTGGTGTTCAAGTCTTCCGAAGAAGTGCCGATGACGTCGCAAATGATAGAGCGCATGATGCGCGAAGCGGGAATGCCGGAGCATGTTTTCACTGCGGTGTACGGTCGCGGGCCGGTGGGAGCGCTTCTTTCTCGGCAAGAAATAGATTTGATTTGCTTTACCGGTTCGACCGAAGTCGGCAAGTCGCTCTACCGCACTGCCGCGTCGAAAATGATCAAGATAGTAATGGATCTCGGCGGCTCGGCGCCGGGAATAGTATTTGAAGACGCCGACCTCGATCAAGCGACAGCGAGTATTTTTTCGGCTCGCTTTTCCAATGCGGGTCAAATGTGCGACGCACTCAAGCGATTGATCGTGCATGAAAAAGTCTGGGATCCGCTGGTGGAGCGACTGGTCGGAAGGCTCGGCATGGTCCAGCTGGGCGACCCTATGCTGCCGCAATTTCAGATGGGGCCGCTTGTTTCCCAAAAACAGCTCGAAGTCATTGAGCGCCAAGTTGACGATGCCGTGAAAAAAGGCGCGATCGTAATGGCGGGCGGCAAGAGACCGGGACTTATCGGGCCGTACTACGAGCCGACGCTGCTTTCGCAAATCACCGCCGAGATGCGTGTCTGGCGAGAAGAAACGTTTGGGCCGGTCTTGCCGCTCGTGCGATTTTCTACAGAAGAAGAGGCTGTCGCCCTCGCAAACGACACCGACTACGGCCTCGGCGCGTACGTGTATTCGCGCGACCTCCCGCGCGCCGCGCGAGTCGCGAGCCAGCTACAAAGCGGCATGGTCAGCATCAACGGCGCAGATTACTCGCGTCCGGAAAATCCTTTTGGCGGCATGAAAAAATCTGGGATTGGGCGCGCCCACGGCCGCTGGGGTTTCGAAGACGTGACTCAGGCAAAGATCGTCGCCCGCAGGAAATAGCGGCTTTTGTGTTTTGTTGCGTGTGACGGTAGTATTTCCGCTATGGCTAAAATTGTCATCGGCACGCGCGGCTCAAAGCTTGCACTCATACAGTCCGAGCTTGCGGCATCGGCGCTCAAGGCGACCGATGCGAGCGTGGAAATAGAAATGAAAATAATCACGCCGCAAGGCGACCGAGACAAAACTTCGCCAATCCCACTAGATACCATAGGCAAGGGCTGGTTTTCTCAGGAAATAGAGGGAGAGCTTTTGGACGGACGCATCGACATTGCGGTGCACAGCCTCAAAGACATGCTGACAGAACTTCCAAAGGGGCTCGTGATCGGAGCATACTTGCCGCGGGCTGATGCCCGCGACGTGTTGCTTACGAAAAACGGCGAACCGCTCGAAAATCTGAGACGCGGCGCGGTGATCGGCACCGATAGTTCGCGCCGCCAAACGCAAATGAAGGCGCTCAGACCCGACGTAGTAATGAAAAGCGTTCGCGGCAACGTCCCGAGCCGCATCGATAAACTGCATAGCGAAGACTATGACGCGATCATCCTCGCTGCCGCAGGTCTGGAGCGCCTACATATGCTCGATTCCATAACCCGCTATTTCGAGCCGCACGAAATCACCCCTGCGCCGGGGCAGGGCACGATCGCTATCGAGGCGCGGGCGGACGATACCGAGCTTTTAGCACTTCTCGCGAAGGTCAATGATGCCGATGCTGCGGATTCCGCGCATATCGAAAGAAGTTTTTCAGACGTAATTGGCGGCGGGTGCAAGGCGCCGACCGGGGCGTACGCCTGGCGCGAAGGAGGGATGTGGCATTTGATGGGAATGGCGCAAGGGCCAGACGGATCGATACTGCGAGAGGTGCTCGCGGCCTCGGCAGATAAAAAGGACTCGCTCGGTGCAACGCTTGCGGAAAAATTTTTGTCGAAAATGTCATGAGCGTCCTTGAGGTTTTTGTGGATATCGAGGCAGTCCCGATATCGGCATTTAGTTCGCGTATTCTTACAAACGTTGCCGCGTACGATCATGTCGTCTTTACCAGCAAAAACGCAGAAAGGATATTCGTGAAGACGCTCCATGCACGCCGCATAGACGTGCCTGCCGCAAAATTTATTCGTGTCGGCCCCCGAGCAGACCTGCTGCGGCTCGGACTCTCGGGCAAGCGCGTACTTTTTCCGCGATCCAAGCTGGCACCGTTTGATGTCGTGCGCAAACTCCGTGCGCAGGGCGCAGTGGTGCAACCCCTGATTCTGTATACCGCGCGGGGGCGGCGGCTCTCAGCGTCGCAAATGAAGAAGCTCTTAGCAGGAGAGTGGGACCGCCTATATTTCAAAAGTCCCTCGGGGGTAGCGGGGCTTTTACGACAGTTTACGAAGGCAGATCGCCGCGTGCTCAAGGGTATTCCTGCGCTCTGTATTGGACAGACAACTTCTGCGGCTGCGAAAAAGGCCGGATGGAAGAAAATTTCTGTAAAAAGAGTAGTATAGCCGTATGACCAATCCAATGCTTTTTCATAGCTACATTTTCTTCGACTCAGACGAAGATATTAACGACCTCACGAAGGGGAAACTTGCCAAGGCGAAGAGAGAATTCGCAGCACTGATCGCGAAACGCAAAGGCGTGCGCTCTCAGGCGTACGCCACGCTCGGCTTCAAGGCGGGCACGCGTTTCGCCCTGAATCTAAATGCGGCAACCCCTGATGCCATCCAAACTCTCCTGCGCGATTTGCTGCACACACAGCTTGGCCGGCATTTGCGCGTGACGCACACGCTTTTCGGGATGACGCGGTCCTCACAATACAACCCGCACAAGCCTCCGAAGGAAGCAGACTGGGACGTGCAGCACCAATATCTCGTAGTCTACCCCTTTACCAAAACAATCGAATGGCATCTCATGCCCTACGATGAGCGGCGCAAGATCATGTGGGAGCATGTGCAGGTCGGTCGCAAGCACAGCGACAAAATCTCACAGCGGCTACTCTATAGCTACGGCATCGACGACCATGAATTCATAGTTTCGTACCAAATGGACGACCTTGAGGCTTTCGTGCAGTTGGTGATGGACATGCGCGAAACCGAAAGCCGCCGCCACACCAAAAACGACCTGCCTATCTTTACCTGCATACACATGCCGCTCAAGGAGGCGCTGGAAATGCTATGAACGATCTCTTTTTGCGCGCCACCAAAGGCGAAAAAGTAGAGCGTACCCCCGTGTGGTTTATGCGCCAGGCTGGCCGGTCGCTCCCGGGCTATCGCAAGCTCCGGGAAAAATACGGGGTCCTTGAGCTCACTCAGAATTCCGAACTTGCGGCACAGGTCAGCATCGAGCCAATCGAACTGCTGGGTGTCGATGCGTCTATACTTTTTGCGGACATCATGCTTCTGCCTATGGCCATGGGGGTAAAGCTCGAAATAGTGGAAAACGTCGGGCCGGTACTTTCCAAGGCAATCGATACCCCGCAAGACATCAGAGAGCTCGGGGATTTTGATCCAAAGGATGTTGAGTTCTTGCAGCAAACGATCCGCATATTGCGTGAAAGGCTCGAGGTTCCGGTGATAGGTTTTTCCGGCGCTCCTTTTACACTGGCTTCGTATCTTATAGAGGGCAGGCCAAGCCGCACCTGGCTCAAGACCAAGGCGTTTATGCTCTCACATCCCAAAGAATGGGACCGACTCATGACGCTTCTTTCCAGAGGGGTTGTCGAGTATCTGCGCGCTCAGGTCGCGGCGGGCGCGCAGGCAGTTCAGGTGTTCGACAGCTGGGTCGGCGCTCTCTCTCCGGCGCAGTATCGCGAACAAGTATTGCCGCACATGCGGCGCATTTTCGCATCGCTCAAGGGCAGTAAGGTTCCGCGCATACACTTCGGCACCAATACGGCGGGAATATTCTCTGATTTCTCAAGCGTAGACGCAGAGGTTATCGGCGTAGACTGGCGCTTGAGTCTAAAAGAGGCCAAAAAAATTGCGGGCAAAAAAGCGCTTCAAGGCAACCTTGACCCTGCGGTCTTACTGGCTCCGTGGAAAACGATCACAAAGACGGTTGACGCAGCCTTTGCGGAAATTAACCCCAAGAGGGGCTACATTTTTAACCTTGGCCACGGCATGCCGCCGGAAGCGGATGATGCAGTGGTGCGAAAACTGGTGCAGTATGTGCACAGCAAATGAATGAAAATGCGAAGGCTTAACCACAAGTCGAAAAGCACGAGAGCGCGATCTGCAAAAACCGGCGTAGTTTTGATGACCTACGGGTCGGCAAATACTTCTGAGCATGTCGAGGCGTATTTCAAGCACATCTATACAAATCCTTCGCCGGAAATCATCGCAGATTTTAAGCATCGCTACGATCTGGTGGGCGGATCGCCCTTGGTGCGCATCACCAAGCGGCAGGCCGCGCTTCTGCAGAAAAAGCTTGGCACGAAATATGTAGTGCGTGCAGGCATGCGGCATTCTGAACCGTTTATCGCAGATGCTATCGCGGGTCTCAAAAAAGCCGGGGCAGAGGAGTTGCGCGGGATAATCCTTTCGCCGCAGTTTTCTTCGCACATCATGGAAGGCTACAAAAAAGATTTCGCAGTCGCCGCGGCAAAAGAAGGTTTCAAGCGGGCAGAAATTTCTCCGCCGTGGCCAGCTGAAAAAGATTTTATAGCGCTCCTCGCCAGGCGCGTGCGGGCAAAGCTCAAAAAACTAGGAGCAAATACTCCGGTGATTTTTACGACCCATTCCCTGCCTAAACGGGTGGTCGAAGCAGATCCTTCGTATCTGCGGCAGCTTGATACCACGATTCGCGCCGTGCGGGCGAAACTGCCAAAAATAAAGTGGCATCAAGGCTATCAGAGTGCGGGACACACGCCCGAAGAATGGCTGAAACCGGACCTCACCGATATACTGCGCATAATTAAGGAGCAAGGAGGGGACAGGGTACTGATAGTGCCAATACAGTTTCTAGCCGATCATCTGGAAATTCTCTACGACCTCGATGTGGCAGCGCGCGAGCAATGCGCCGACGCCGGGATTGAGTACCACCGCATAGACCTCCCAAACACCGACGCACTTTTCATTTCAGCGCTCGCCGCGCTGGCGCGAGGGACCTCGCTGCGTTAGAGCATCGCTTGTACATTTTTCAAGCGTTAGTAACACTTTTGTTGAGGATAGCGAGGTCTTCTCGCCGCGCGGCAAGGTAGTTTTCCAGGAAGGCAAAGGGGGTAAGAC
>JAGVDT010000008.1 GCA_020058565.1 Minisyncoccota bacterium
GATGGCCAGAAGATCGCATCGGTGGCTCCTTCGAGCTTCGTTCGCGATTCGGCAGGCGTCTACTCCGCAAGTATCCCGGTCGCACAGGTCGTGCGCATGGGCTCTGCTAACGAAGTCACCTTCCACGTTGGTGTGACGGCGGTCTCGAGCATTGATTCCGACAACGATGGATCAGGTGAAGATTGGACTGTTACGCTTGTTCAGACCCGCTACACGGATCCTTCTGGCGCAACGCTCTTCGACACGACAGCAAGCATCGAAAATGCAAGCACCGGGTTCTATGTGAGCCGCGTTTCGACTTCGTCGGACGTGAAGCTCCGCATGGGCGAAGGTTCGGGCCACCCACGTGCTGGCAACGTCAAAGTTTCGACATCCGGAACGACGGACGTAACCCTTGCAGTCTTTACGCTTAAGGCGGAAGGCGCGGCGATGGAATTCGACACCTTCAAGGCGACGACAACCATCTCAAACGCAAGCACGAACAGCGACATGGTGCAGCAGTTCTACCTCATGCGCGGTTCAACAAAGATTGCTGAAATCTCCGCAACCTCATCGACGAGCTACCTCGAATTTGCTCTCGACGACACCGAAGAGATTGGCAAGGATGAGACTAAGACGTACTCGATCGTCGCAAAGGTCAACAAGATCACGACCGGTACGTTCGGTGACGGAGACTCGATCAGCGTGACGGTTGCTCCGCACGTGTTCGAAATCAACGCGAAGGCGCAGTCTGACGGCAAGTCAGTCACAACCCGCGCTGGCTCGCTCACGACGTACACCCAGACGCTCTACTCGGAAGGTATCCAGGTAACGAAGGTTGGCGAAAGCTTCACCCTCTTGCCGAACGACACCGCGGCTAACGTCGCTGGCGAGTTCAAGGTAACCCTCCGCGTCACGAACATCGGTACGAACGATGTGTGGATCCCACTGAGCTCGCTTGCGTCTACGACAGCAGGTGCTACAGGGGATAACTCGACGAAGGGTATCAACTTCTATGTCACCGACGGCACAACCGCGACGACATCGACAGTGGCAGACGGCACGACCATAACCGGCGGCGTCAGCTTGATCTCAGGTGGTACGGAAGGGACAAACGCAGTGAAGATTGGTGGCGGCAGCTCTGCTGACTTCCAGCTCACGACGTCTCTCAACCCAGCTCCTGCGTACTCTGGTACACGTCAGTATCGCGTACAGATCGGCAGCGTTGGTCATGTTTCTTCGGATTCGGCAACAGCTTCAACGCTTGTTGCGACTGTTCCGACGACGGACTTCCGCACGAGCTTCTACTCGATCCAGAACTAACGTTCTTGATCCGAGTCTCGCAAGAGACTTCCGGTTGGGAATATGGCCCAACAGCAAAAACTCCCCCGCAAGGGGGAGTTTTTGCGTTCCACATGTACGTTGTTTGGTGCCGCATGGTGTCCCAAGAATTCCGGGCGTTCCCTCCCCACGGAATCTTTTCAATGTCACTTCTACCTGTCTTCCTGATGCCTCAAAAAAACTCCCTCAATAATTCACAACCCAACCTCCAAAAACATGTATACTAATTAATACCATGGTGCAAAACACTAAACACCACCCAATGCTTTTTGATGACACTCCTCGGGGATTGTTGGAGGCACTGTTTGTTGCCGGCGGCGTTGCGGCGGCACTCACGCTTGCTCCCACCTTATTCTTTGCCCTTGCAGGAATCGGTTTCGCGCTTCGCGCGGGGGACCGTAGGCAACGGAAAAAATTACAAGGCTCATTCCAGTATCTGGTCAGGCACGGGTTTGTTACCAAGCGCACGATCCGCCGCGGCATGCGGATAGAGCTCACGCCGCGCGGACGCGCGCATGTGCAGCGTTTTATGGCACGACGCATGCTCTTGCAACCGATCGCGCGGCCCGCAATATGGGACCATAAGTGGCGCATCATCCTCTTTGATATCCCGGCGGGCGAGCGGTCGAAACGTAATGCATTTAGGAGTTTGATACGACGCCTCGGCGCCGTCATGCTTCAGAAAAGCGTTTGGATATATCCCTTCGACTGTTCGGAACAAGTGGGTGTTCTTCGAAGCGTATTCAGACTTTCAGACGCCGAACTCCGGCTCGTTACTGCTGATTCGATAGGGGACGATATAGCGCTTCGCGCCAGATTCGACATCCAGCAGTACTAGAAGCGCGTCGTGTTTACTAATATATACCATAGCATCAAACAGTATTCACAATTCCGTTATGCACACACGTATCTTGTCCTCCTTGAAGTTAGTGCGATAGTGGCCGCATGTGTCTCATACGACGCTTGCAGCTCATGGTTGCATTCTTTTCCATCATCGGCTTTGCCCCTTCGATTGCCGCGGATCAATTGCTCTATGAAAGTACAGCGTCCACGAGCGAATATGTCGGTAACGTCATTGGTGGGTATCAGCTATGGAATTCGGGAGGAACATCCTGCGCCTCGGTTCCTGACATCACCATTAACCGCATGACGGTCAATCTTCGACGCGCTCCGATCGTGCCCGCTTTTGCATTTGATTTTGGAGCACAGATTGTTCGCAATAGCGGAATGAATGTCTACAATTCAGACGGCTCCATCGTTGCCCGCGAGACTTACTCAGCGACGACCACGGTAGCCAAGGAGTATGCATTTACCTGGGATGAGCCGCATAATCTGCGAGAGTTGTGCGAAGAGGTTGGCGATAGTACGTTCCTCGGCATAGGTTTCGCCCGAATAGGCACGGCCGGGGTTGCGCGCACGCTGACCGTTCCACACTTTACAGAAGGCCTCTTTCATACCGGCTCGGGAGAGGAAGTTGCGTATGATTTTGCTTTCAAGTTATATGGTCCCGATCAGGAATCAGAGGTCCCTGATCCTGTGATTATCATCCCTGGCATCCTCGGCTCAGAGAAAAACTCGGACGGCGAATGGGTGATCGACCCGATCTTGCACACGTACGACGATCTCATCGCGACACTGGACATAAACCACTATACGCCCGGCGTTGACCTCTTTCCATTCCCGTATAACTGGCGCAATTCCAACGTCGAAACCGCGCTCCTCCTCAAAGAGAAGATCGACGAAGTGAAGGAGATTTGCGAGTGCGACAAAGTAGACCTCGTCGCCCACTCGATGGGCGGACTTGTCGCACGCCAGTACATCCAATCCGACGCGTACGAAGAGGACGTCGACCAACTCATCTTCCTCGGCACGCCGCACCTCGGCGCCCCCAAGGCGTATTTGATGTGGGAGGGTGGCCTCAGCGGTCTTGACTGGCAAGATGCACCTTTCAATTTCATTCTTTCTCAAGAGGCCGGTGAGGAAGGATATTCGGACGTGCTGACATATGTGAGATCAAAACCAATTGCATCGGTCCAACAACTGCTCCCGGTCTATGATTATATTTTCGATTCATTGGGTCTGCGAAATTATCCATCTAACTACCCCGTTAATTCGTTTCTTGAGGATCTAAATAGTGCCGTAAGCGAATTAACTAACTCTGGAGTTCGCATGTATAACTTTGTCGGAAATACAAGCGTGTTAGGAACCATCGTCGGCATTAATACAGTTGATACAAGTGAGGTTCCCCCTAAATGGGAACACGGAGAACCAACGGGAGACGATTCATTCGTGATTGGTACGGGTGACGGAACGGTTGCGACGCCCAGCGCTTCATATATTAATGAAAATTTGGTCACAAAGGATACGGATCACAGGATTTTACCCGCTGCGGCTGAAGGGGAAATATTCGAAATTCTTACTGGTGATAGCCCCTCGATATTGGTGAATAATCCCGATACTATCAATTTCAAACTGCTCCTAATAAAGATCTTGTCTCCTGCCGATCTCCTTGTCGTTGATCCTAACAGCAAGAAAATCGGTAAGGAAAGCGGCGTAGCAATAAATGAGATTTTCAACGCGTTCTATACTGGCTTTAATACTAGTACAGAATACATCACCATTCTCAACCCGTTGGATGGGGAATATAAAGTCATTACCGAAGGCTCGGGGGCTGGAGCATACACTGTAGAGACCGCATATATTAGCGAGCAACAAACCGTCGAAGCGTCGTTTACTGGTAACACATCGCCAGGGCTGCTCACCGAACTTAATGTTTCAGTGAATAATGCTAATCCAGCGGAACTCGAGATTGAGCCGTCTGATTCCGAGCCACCTGTAATCATGATCGTGCAGCCGGAAGCTCGAGATTATCTACGCTCGGAACCGTTACCCATTAATGTATCGGCACAAGATATGTCCGGAGTATTTGCGCTTGAGACCAAGCTTGGAACGACAACAATACCAAACGTAACGATAGTTGATCTCTTTTACGAAAAGCTAGGAAACTATACGTTAATTGCGTCCTCCACAGACAATGTCGGCAATACAGATAATTTAACGCAGATGTTTCGTGTTATTGCGACGCCCGCAAGCACGTTATCCGATACCGATAGGGCATTTCAGCTCGGGTGGATGATACAATCCGTACGGGATAAGTTGCATGATAAATTACAGACGTATATTGCAAAATTGGAGCAGAGCAAAAAAGCCGACAAGTTTATTTTGAAGGATATTTTCAATGAACTTGAACGACAGCGAGGAAGGGGGCTGAACGAACAAGCGTATCAATTATTAAATGACGATATTCAATGGTTAGTAAACAATTAATTTTTATGAGCGGTGCAATACAAAATCTTTCATTAGTATTTGTAGCTTTAGTGGTTGCTTATTATTTTGCGGCGCCAGTTCAGGATTTTTATTGCGCGAATATTGGTACATGTACCGGCGGTTTTTTTGGCTTTGATTTGGGGGTATTGATTTGGATGATGTTGATTTACGCATTTGGTGCAGGTTTGCTCCTAACGGCATTTGGTGGCAAACGCAAATACTGGTGGATTGGTGCCGCTCTTGCACCCGTTTTTCTTTTTCAGGTAACAATTGATCTTGACCATGTCTATTTGCTTATAATTTGGAGTCTCATCGCTTGGCTTCTCGGCACCATCACGAACAAAACCCTCACCAAACTCGCCCCGGCACTAATGGGGAAGATTTCTGGCTGATTTGACGAGACGGCAATTTTAAGCTATTATACGTCCGAACCAAGAACTCGGGCACGACGGACTACCCCTGTGCGCAAGCACCCCGAAACCCGCTTGTGCGGAGGTTCGCTTCATATGAAAAAGTCAGCAACCAAATCAGTCGCAAAAGCAGCGGTAAAGCCGGCCGCAAAGCGGGTATCCACGCCCGGTAAATTTGTATATAAGCCAATCGTGAGCACGATTACGATGTGCAAATGCGGCAATAAATACGTTTCGACCCGCAAGGGGCAAAAATCTTGTCTGCGGTGCATGTTCGGCAACTAGCAAGGGAAGGGTATACTATTCCCTATGGATCCGAAGGACGACTTTTCGAGTCGGACGATTTATTTTATTTTCTTTCTCTGTCTCGTCGTTTTCGGTTTTGTCTATTTCGAAATCTTCCGCGGCACCGCATTTGAACCGGAGAAGCCTGTCGAGACGAGGGCACCCGCAAAATAGCGGTATACTACGGGTGTATGCGGCAGGGAGGCGCAAATTCTTTCTTTCGTTTCGTATTAGGGTTCACGCTGTTCATCGCGCTTAGTTTCGGCATAACCTATGCCGTGAACACGATTTCAATAGCGCAGGAAAAAGAGCGCCAGACCGCGGCCGCATTCCAGATGATGCTGACCGGCGAGAAAGAGGAGAATCGTCGTTGGAAATTCTGGCGGCCTTGACAGGCCACTGCGTTTGGGAGAGTCTGTCCCCGGCATGTTTATGCGCCACAAACACAACTGAACGGTGAGGCTCCCATGTACTTTGACGAGGATATCGAACACCACTTGGCTAGCATCTACGTTGGTCTCGAAGTAATTGCTGACGATCTTTGGCGCGCGCGCGACAATCCAGGCCTCGCTCGTGAGATCGGTAGCAGGATCCAAGCCATCAAGCTTCAGATCGTTGCCGTAGAGGAGGACATTGGTGCCATCGTTCTAGTCCAGCGCGCCTTCCACGAGGGGGGTTGGTGGTACCGTTTCTGGCATTCGCACATTCCTCGACTGCCTACGGGGAAATGGTCGCGGCAGCTCTCCGTAAAAAAGGAGAGGCTCGCCGAGCTGGAGACCAAGCTGAAGGACATGCGTATCGAATAATGGTGCAGACAAAGGCGGCGGGACCTCGGTGCCCGCCGTTTGATTTTATACCTATGCTGTAGTATGGTTCTCGCCAAGGGCTGAAGACAGTGAGCAGGCGTAGGGGTTAGGGGACAGGTTGTAGGTGATAGTACATTCAAATTACTATTCCCTATAACCTAACATCTATAACCTATCCACAAGTCTCGCCGAGGTCGAAAACTCGCCCTTCATTAGTATCGCAGTAGCTTTTTTGGCTGTATGCAAACAAAGCAGCAGAAAGTGGCAATTGTCACAAAGCTCGAAGACGCTTTCAAGAACGCCGCGACAACGGTGTTCGTGCATTTCAAGGCAGTCAACATCAAGGAAGAAACCGAGATGCGACGTGACTTGAAGGCCGCAAACGTGAAATACACGGTCGCGAAAAAGACGCTCGTCAAGCGTGCCTTAGAGAGTCTCGGCCACAAGACAGACGACGTTCCCA